>CAYNWI010000170.1:0-5897 GCA_964400825.1 uncultured Anaerolineae bacterium
ACTTCTGCAATACCATCATCATCATGACCTCCAACATAGGGGCCCAGCTCATCAAGCGGGAGACAAGCCTGGGCTTCACCGTGCCTCGTGACGAGGCCAATGGCGAAGAGCAGGCCTACCAGGAGATGCGGGGGAAGCTCCTGGCTCAACTCAAGAGGACCTTCCGGCCCGAATTCCTCAACCGGGTGGAGGGGATAATAGTTTTCAAAGCCTTGACCAAGGAGGAGATCAAGCAGATCGTCACTCTGGAGCTGGACAAGATCAGGGAGCGACTGGACGAGCATCAGATAGAACTAAAGGCCACCGACGAGGCCCAGGATTTCCTGGCCCAGGAGGGTTACAGCACCGAGTTTGGCGCCCGGCATCTGCGGCGGACCATCCAGCGTTTGGTCGAGGATCCTCTGTCCGAAAAGCTCCTGGCGGGCGAATTCCAGCCCGGCGATAACGTGGTCGTTGATCTGGAAGAGGATGAGATCAAGCTGCGGGCCCTGGAAATGGCCGAAGTGCTTGGATAGGCAAAACGCAGGCGAGCCCTCGCTGGAGTGGTGGGGGATAATAGACAGTAGGTAGCAGGTAGAATGAGCAAAGCGCGCACTCAATTCGTCTGCCAACAGTGCGGCAGCACCTCGCCAAAGTGGATGGGGCGCTGCCCGGACTGCGGTGAATGGAACACCCTGGTGGAGACGATTGTGGAGAGCAAAGAACGCTCTCCCCTTTCGTATGCCGCGCCGCGCAGCAAGCCCCAGCGCCTCTCAGAGGTGACGAGCGATGCCCTGGAGCGAGTGCAACTGCCCATGCCCGAATTCTCCCGCGTGCTGGGGGACGGCATTGTGCCCGGCTCGTTGGTCCTCATTGGCGGTGACCCGGGCATCGGCAAATCCACCCTCCTCTTGCAGGTCTCGGCCCTGATGGCCGAAGTCCTGGGCAAGGTGCTCTACGTCTCCGGCGAGGAGTCGGTGCGGCAGATAAAGATGCGCGCTCAGCGGCTAGGGATAAACACCGACCAGCTCTACCTCCTGACGGAGACCAACCTTAACATCATCGTGGAGCACGTCCAGGAGCTCGTGCCGAAGATGGTAGTCGTTGACTCCATCCAGACGGTTTACCTGGACGAGCTGAAGTCAACCGCGGGCAGCATCAGCCAGGTGCGCGAGTGTGCTTCTCAGTTGATGCAGGTAGCCAAGGGCGAGGGCATCCCCGTCTTCCTCGTCGGGCACGTGACTAAGGCGGGCGCTATCGCCGGGCCTAAGGTTCTAGAACACATAGTAGACACGGTGCTTTATCTGGAGGGGGATCTTTTCCACGCCTACCGGCTGCTTCGCAGCGTCAAGAATCGCTTCGGGGCGACCTCTGAGGTGGGCGTGTTCGAGATGGGAAGCCAGGGGCTGATCGAGGTAGCCAATCCGTCGGAAGCATTCCTGGCCGAACGGCTGCCCAACGCGGCTGGCTCTACCATAGCCGTCACTCTGGAGGGCACACGCCCTCTCCTGGTGGAGATCCAGGCCCTGACCAGCACCACCAGCTTTGGCCTGCCCCGCCGGACGGCCAACGGAGTAGATTTCAACCGCCTGCTCCTCCTGGCGGCCGTGCTCAGCAAGCGGGTAGGGCTGCGGCTCTCCGATCAAGACATCTTCGTCAACGTGGTGGGCGGTCTGAAGATAAACGAGCCAGCGGCGGACCTGGCCGTAGCCACCGCCATCGCTTCTAGCTTCAAGAACACCCCGGTGGCGGCCGACCTGGCCATTGTGGGCGAGATCGGCCTATCGGGGGAACTCAGAGCAGTGGGGCAACTACCCAAGCGCCTGAACGAAGCCGCCAAGCTGGGTTTCAAACGCTGTCTAGTGCCCAAGTCCTTCCGCCGTCAGGATGTCGCCTCCGACGGAATAGAGGTCATCGGTGTGCGTTCGTTACAAGAAGCCCTTCAAGTGGCTTTGATAAGCAAGTAATCATTTCATTTTTCGTTATCACTCGCAAGACCACAATTTCATAGGACTTATCTCTTTTTATTCGTACCGGTAACACTTCACCAAGATAACAAAAACTGCTGCGTTGGCATCGCCAGATCGTAGTGCCAACTTGCGGCGGGGTTGTCTGTTTGAGTGTACTCTACGGTACACTCATTTTTGTCTCTGGTCATCATTAAGCTCATTCAAAATCAAAATGGAGGTGAAAGGAATGAGAGCCGAGCTTGTTTTGCGTTTAATTGGAATATTGGTCTTCGCCCTGGTCGGTTGGTATGTGGGCGACTTGTTAGCCGGAGTGGTTCCCGAGGCTTACATCGGTTACATCATAAGGGTCGTTCTCCCTTTGGCTAGTGCGGCCTTAGGGCTGTTTATCACGCCCTGGTTAACCACCAGACCCTTTTCATGGGTGCGGAGCAAGATTCGTCAGCTTCCGACCCACCAGTTAGTAGCTGCTATCATCGGCTTAATCATTGGTCTGATCGTTGCCGCACTTCTTGCTGGGCCTCTATCACTCCTGCCTGGGATCCTGGGCGAGGTATTGCCCTTCATCGGGGCCATCATCTTTGGCTACCTGGGCATGGCTGTGCTGACTGTCCGGCAACAGGACATAGTAAGTCTCATCAGCGGGCGTACGCCTTTGAGGGGAATAGGCTCTCGCCGGGACAACTACGTCCTCCTGGACACCAGCGTGATCATTGATGGGCGCATCGCGGACATCAGCCGCACGGGCTTCATCAGCGGCACCATGCTGATACCGCGCTTCGTTCTAAATGAACTCCAGCACATCGCTGACTCCTCGGATATGCTGCGTCGCAATCGCGGTCGAAGAGGATTGGATATGCTCAATAAGCTGCGGAAGGATTCGGTAGTTCCCATCCACATCAATGACATAGAGGTCAAGGAAGCGCACGAAGTTGACGATAAGCTGGTGATGCTGGCCAAGAAACTGCACTGCCCCATTGTTACCAATGACTACAACCTCAACCGAGTGGCCGAGTTGCAAGGTGTGACTGTGCTCAACATCAACGAACTGGCCAACGCGGTCAAGGTTGTCCTCCTACCTGGCGAAGCAATGAAGGTGCGCATCATTCAGGCAGGCAAGGAACTAGGCCAGGGGGTGGGCTATTTAGACGATGGGACCATGGTGGTGGTAGAGAATGGACGCCGCTACATCGGCAGCACTGTCGAGGTGATAGTAACCAAGGTGCTGCAAACCGCCGCGGGGCGCATGATCTTTGCCCGATTAGAACAGTGAATCAACTGTATCGCGAGCAGGCGGCAAAGCACCTCGCCACGCCCATCGCATTGCTGGGAAAAGAGACATGCTCAAAAAGGGTTCGACCCATCTCAGCCACAATCGTTTAGGCTTCCACTGGATGATGATGCGCTGCACCTGTTTTTGGGGTGTCGCCAGGAGGTGACACCCTGAAGATAATTAGACCAACAGCGCCTATACCATTTGAGGAGAAAGAGAGATGACTTTGAAAATATACAATTCCCTGACCCGTCAAAAAGAGGAGTTTGTGCCCCTGCATGAGGGACGGGTCGGTATCTACGTCTGCGGGCCGACGGTCTACGAGGACGCCCACCTCGGCCATGGCAAGACCTACGTCAACTTCGACACCATCGTGCGCTACCTGCGCTATCTGGGCTACAAGGTGCGCTACGTCCAGAACATAACCGACGTGGGACATCTCCTCGACTCTGGTGAGGATCGCATTTTGAAAGGGGTAGCCCGGGAACGAGTGGAGCCCATGGAACTGGTGGAAACATACACCCGGCGATACTTTGAGGATATGGACACTCTAAACGTGCTGCGTCCTGACATCTCGCCTCGAGCCAGCGGACACGTTCCAGAGCAGATCGAGCTGGTCAAAACCCTCATCGAGAAGGGCTACGCTTACGAGGCCCACGGTTCGGTCTACTTTGACGTGGCCAAGTGGCCTGAGTACGGCAAGCTCTCCGGTCGGCGGGTGGAGGAGCTGATGGAAGGAACGCGGGTGGAGGTCAATCCCGATAAGCGCCACCCGGCCGACTTCGCCCTGTGGAGGAGAGCTGAGCCAGAGCACATCATGCGCTGGCCAAGCCCGTGGGGCTGGGGTTTCCCCGGCTGGCACGTGGAGTGCTCGGTCATGTCCACCAAATACCTGGGCCAGCCCTTCGACATCCACGGCGGTGGCATGGAGAACAAATTCCCCCACCACGACTGCGAGATAGCTCAATCGGAGGCGGCCGCCGGCCTGCCCTTCTGCCGCTATTGGCTGCACAACGGGATGCTGATGATCAAAGGCGAGGAGATGCACAAATCCCTGGGCAACTTCGTCACTCTGAGGGAAGCCTTTGAACACTATTCTCCTCTGGCCATCCGCTTCTTCTTTCTGAGCGGCCACTATCGCAGTCCGCTGGACTTCAGCGAAACGGCTCTGCAAGCCGCAAGCAAGGGGCTAGAGCGACTCTACGGGACAGTGCAGGCGGTGCGAGATCGGCTGCTGTCAGCGGATTCGGGAACGGATTTAACGGACAGAGCGTTCATGGCTAAGCTGGCAGAGCATAAAGCCCGCTTTTTAGAAGCCATGGATGACGACTTCAACACGGCGGCCGCCATTGGCGCCCTGTTCGATCTCAACAGGGAAGTCAACACCCTGCTGGACTCCGAAGAGGGAATCAGTCGCGAGACCCTCACAGCCATCAATGACCTCTACCGCGAGTTGGGCGGCGACGTTTTGGGCGTCATCCCCGATGAAATCGCCAAAGCTACGGCGGGCCTGGAAGAGCCTCTCATCGAGCTTCTGATCGAGACCCGTGAGAAGTTGCGAGAAGCCCAACAATGGGATTGGGCGGACGAGATCCGCGCTAGAATGTCCGAGATGGGAATAGCGTTGGAAGACCGGCCTGAGGGAGCGAGGTGGCGGATCAGCAGGCAATGAGAGAAGTACTCTACGGCCGCAACGCTGTGCGGGAGGCCCTGCGGGCGGGGCGACGGAAGATCTACAAGCTTATCCTGGCCCAGGGGACGAAGGAAACTGGCATCGTGGCCGACATTGCGACGTTAGCCAGCAAAAGCGGGGTGCCGATCCAGCGAGTGGAACGGCGACAACTGGACAAGATAGGCGACTTCAACCATCAAGGCGTGGCCGCCGAAACGACTCAGTATCCCTATGCCGAGCTAGAGGAGATTCTGGCCCAGGCCGATCAACGCCAGGAAATACCTCTGCTGTTAATGCTGGATTGCCTCCAGGATCCTCAAAACCTCGGCACCCTGCTGCGCACGGCAGAGATAGTGGGCGTTCACGGCGCCGTTATCCCCAGGCGGCGCGCGGTGGGGATCACCCCCGCCGTGGTCAATTCATCGGCCGGGGCCACAGAACATCTCCTGGTAGTGCAGGTGACCAACCTGGTGCGGACTATGGAGGAACTGAAGGCCCAGGGTCTCTGGATCGTGGGCCTGGAAGATATGCCCCAGGCCCGGCTCTGTTATCAAAGCGACTTGACAATGCCTCTAGCCCTGGTGGTGGGGAGCGAGGGTAGGGGCATGGGCCGGCTGGTCAGGGAGACCTGTGACATACTGATCAGGTTGCCTATGCGAGGGAAGATTAGCTCGCTGAACGCGGCCGTGGCTGGCTCCATCACCCTCTACGAAGTCTGGCGACAACGAGGATGGGGTGATGATTTGACATTTTGAAGAATTTTATTATACTATCACTGTTGACGTCGGCTTAAGGGCTTGACTGCAGTAGTGTTCTAGCCAAGCCGACGTAGCTCAATGGTAGAGCAACTCTCTTGTAAAGAGTAGGTTGTCGGTTCGAGTCCGACCGTCGGCTCTTTTCCATCGTGGGCAGGTACCCAAGTGGCCAAAGGGAGCGGTCTGTAAAACCGCTGGCTCAGCCTTCGGAGGTTCGAATCCCCCCCTGCCCACCAATGGATTGCGGATTG
>CAYNWI010000171.1:0-5882 GCA_964400825.1 uncultured Anaerolineae bacterium
CTCACGGGCCAGGCGCGTGGCGCCATCCTGCCCCCGGGACAGGTCGCGCACCCGTTTCGCCCTCGCCATACGCTCTCGCGCCTTGCGCAGCGTCACCAGCCCTTCCGTGACCAGGTGCACCCCCTCCAGGCGCGAGACGGGCGGCACCTCGGCCCAGCCGTCTTCGGGGCGAGGCTCCAACTCTAGTTCGGCCTCCAGCAGCCGGGCGGCGATCTGAGCAGTGGTGTCGCCGCAGATGATGCGCACGCCCGGCTCGGCCATCAACTTCTCCAGCGCCACCCTGTCCAGCGCCGGGTCGGCCGGTGGGCCGCTCCACACCGTCGCCGAACGCCGTGGCCGGACATGCATGGCGATGACGGTAACGTCCCGCGCAGGCTCTTCCTCGGCAAGCCGGTGGTACGTGCGAATCAACGCCCCAAGCAATTGCTCGGCATCACACCCGGTGTCCGTCCAACGCCGGGTGGATATGGCGATGTCCCGCCACCCCCAGCGCTGGCTCCATCCTTTCGCGTGGATGTACCCTTCGCTGACTATCGCCATGTGATCGCCATCCTGCAGGAGAAAGCGGCACTCACGGACCAGACGCCCATGGGAGATGTCCTCCAGCACGGGCAGCAAGACCAGCCGCCCGCCTCGGGTCAGAAACAGGGGAGGGGCGTCGCATTCCACCAGGTGAGCCCGACATCCCCCCAGGACTTGCAGGATAGAAAAGGGCATGTGCTCGCCGTTGGGCAGGGCAGCGAGAAAACTCCCCACCACCGCATCAAGCGACGCCCCTTGTTCCAGCATGGAAACCGCCTCGTCCGCTATCGGTGTCGCCTTCGCTTTTCCCTCCGCACCGCTGGCAAGGACGGCGACAAATTGCTCTTCAGTTTGAAAAGTACTCACCACGTCGCCGCACACTTCCTTGCCCGATTTTACCAGGCTTTGGTGTGCGTTTTCAATCCAGAGACTCAAGAGCACCTCACTGACCGAATCCCATCCACCCACACACCCCTGTCTCCTTCACCAGCGAGGGCCAGGGAGAGTTCAGCGACCGTCGCCTCCGCCATTTTCAACGTCGTGCGCTTCGCCATGTCTTTCAAGCGATGGGCGTCGCCGTTCGCCACCAGGCTGTAGTGCTCCAATTGCGGAAAGCGGGCACGCGCCTCCTTGGGGCCGACGAGGTGAGAGATCTCTACCCCTACGATCTCCAGATCAGGGGGGATGAACCCCAGGTTAGCGATGATGCTGTAAGCGGGCCGGTCTACATGAGCAGGGATGCACAACCCATTCAGGCCGTGAACCCGTTGGACGACCTCTTCCACCGAAAAGGAGGTCGAGGTCAAAAGCAGCCGATCGTTGTGACCCACGATGTCCCCCCCAGCGTTGAGCACCACCTGCATTCCGAACACGTCCTCCTTGTTCTTCAGGGGGGGGAGATGGGCATAGACCTCTTCCTGCCAGAGTGCAGCCTGCTCCAGAGTGTCGAACAGACAGAGCATGTGCGCCTCCTCCCGCGTCTGCACCTCCATCCCTGGCCATACTGTGATGCCCGTCCCCTCCGCGGCGGTTAGCACTGCCGCCGCGTTCTCGGCGGAGTTGTGGTCGGTGACGGCGATCAGCCCCAGGCCCAACTCCTGTGCCCGCTTCACGATGAACTCCGGAAGCATCTCCGCCTCGGCGCAGGCAGAGAGGACGGTGTGAATGTGCAGATCGGCAAGAAAGAAGCTCAACGCAACATCCCAATTCTTAAATCTAATGGGCTAACGGAGCCAATCGCCCCAGTTCTTCCTCCCCCTCGGCGATGAACTTCCGCAGCCACTTCCGCACCGCCGGGTGCGCCAGCGGCACGTCCCCTAGCTCGGCCCGCATCTCCGCCGTATCGAACTCGAACTCCCGCTCATCTACCCGGTGAACGTAGTGCAAATCGCACTGCCCGGCCAGAATGAACGCCAGTAACGTGCCGGTTATGTCGCCCAGAGGAGCGCGGTCAATGTGGCTGTGCTGGAAGGTGGCCTGAAGCGTGGTGCCCTTCCCTAACTGTGAAGCGACGGTCAAACTGCCATTGCAGAGCTCGGCGGCGGCCTTGAAGAAGGGAATGCCCAATCCCACGTGGCGCGTGCTGCGCGTGGTGAAGAAGGGGTCGAAAATGCGAGCCAGTTGCGCCTCGCTCATCCCCCGACCGTCGTCTCGAATGGTAATAGTCAGCCGATCCGCCACCAAGTGCTCTTCAATAATCAACTCGATGGAAGTAGCTCCTGCCTCCAGCGAGTTCTCCAGGGCGTCCAGGATGTGCAAACTCAGCTCGCGCATTTGAGTGGCTCACTATGAGCCGGAAGCCCCTACTCCACCCCTGGCACGCCCAGCTCAAACAATCTGCCGACCACTGTGAACGTCGTGAGTTCCGTCGTCAGGATGGGGATGCCTTCCTCCTCTGCCTTCTCCAAAGTAGCGGCGTCAGGAATCATCCCTTCGGTAACGATGACACCCGCCAGGTTAAGCAGGCTGGCCACGGCCACGACGTTGGGATGGCTCTGCAGAGTGACCCAGACGTTGCCTGCCCGTGCTTTGGCCATCGCGCAACTCAGCAAATCGGCGGCGTAACCGCCTGTAACCTCCGTCCCCAGTTTCCCGGTCGCCGTTCGCACTTCCAACGAGAGTTTACGGCCGAGTTCTTCTAGTGTCACTTTTCACCCTTCTCCCCGTCCAGAGCGATCACTACTTCCAGAGATGTCCACCTGCTTTCTGGAGACTCCAGCCGCATCTCGTCAGCGCATCTCTGAATGTTGATCAGACCCATGCCCGCCCCAAAACCAAGCTCCCGGATCCACTCTGGCGCTGTTGAAAAGCCGGGCTGCATGGCCTGCTCGATATCGGGAATGCCCGGCCCCGTGTCCACCGCCCGGATAGTGATACGCCCAGGCTGGACCTCGGCTGAGATCTCTCCCCCTTCATCGGTGTGGAGGATGATATTCATCTCCGCCTCGTAGGTCGCGATAGCCACCCGACGGACGATCTGGGGCGAGGCTCCCA
Source organism: uncultured Anaerolineae bacterium (assembly GCA_964400825.1). Taxonomy (GTDB): domain Bacteria; phylum Chloroflexota; class Anaerolineae; order VGOG01; family VGOG01; genus CAYNWI01. Next base: position 3,016 of record CAYNWI010000171.1, read on the forward strand.
GGCGGCTCAAAGCACTCTTGATCTTGCTGGAAGCCTCCCCGGCGTGATCGAAGTCACGGGCCACCACGTCGTAGTGCAAAACGATGCTGGTGCGGTCAGAGGCGATGTCTTCGAAAATGTGACTGGCCCGATAGCGGTGTATCTCCTCTTCGTGGTACTCGACCTCCAGCTTCTTGAGCAGCCCCTGTATGATATCGCCCCTGGTGAGAACGCCCACCAGCTTTCGTTTCCCGTCAACAACCGGAAAACGACCAAAGTCATAACTAGTGAAGTGGTTGATAGCCAAGACAACAGGCCCATCGGTGCGGAGAGTCACGGGGTCTCGGGTCATCTTCTCCCCTACCGGGGCCTCCATTTCCCCTGCTGCCAGGGCTTTGATCAAGTCCTCGATACTGATGATGCCCACCAGTTCGCCGTTCTCCACCACCGGCACTCCGGAGATGCGGTGTTCCCGCAAGATCTCTCGGAGTTCAGTCATGGAAGTCTGTGGAGCAACGGTGACCACCTCCCTGGTCATCACCTCCCCGATCTTCAGCTCATAAACTAGCTCCTGAAGCCTGGTGATCTCTGGCATTTCGCTTACCGGACCGCCTTGCGTCTCCTACGGCCCCTTCAGCCCCTTTCTCAATCAATGCGAAAAGAGATATTGCAGCCCCTTATGCCAGCCCGGTGGAGGCGCCCGCACATCTCGAACATGGTGTAGGGGGCAGCCACCAGGGGGATGCCTTTCTCTTCCGCCAGGGCGATGGTTTCCGGTGGAGGACGCTTGCCACGCACGAAGACGATGGCCACGATGTCAGCCATCTCCGCCGTGCGTACCGCTTGGGGATTGACCAACCCGGTGAGCAACAAGGAGCCAGGTTCGGCGAAGGCCAGGACGTCACTCATGAGATCCGCCGCAGCGGCGCACACGATATCCATGTCGAGGTCGGCCTTCTTAGAGACCAACCCCCCTTCTAACAGTGAGATTATCTCTCGGAGTTTCATTAGGCACCTGCCTGCGTAGCCAAACTCGTCAAGGCGCAATCGGCTGCGCGTGAGTGTGCGCCACTAAGAACATTTCCAGGAAACCCGGAGAGCCGGCACAAACTCCCTGACTACGATCCTGGTAGCTGGGCCAACACCGGGCCCACCGGCACGACGTGCCGTTTGAACATCAGCGCGCTCTCCGGAAGCCCGAAGGCCAGCCCCATCAACTGGGGCAGGAAGAGGATAGGGATGTGCAATGGATGGCCCACCACCTGGGAGACCTTGTCCTGGTAACTATCCAGATTCATGTGGCACATCGGGCAGACGGTGACGATGCAGTCAGCCGGTTCACACGCCTCCAGAATCGCCCCCACCATCTGGTAGCCCACGTCTGGCTTGGTCGTCAGCAGAGACGTACCACAACAGGAAGCCTCGCGATGGTGGCGGTGAACCGTGGCCCCCAGCGCCTCCAGGATGCCCAGCATCGAGGTGGGCCGCTGATCGTCGTCGAAGGGACTGTAGGGGCGCACGGTCTGGCAGCCATAATATGGGGCGACGGTCAGCCCAGCCAGCGGCCGCTGCACGCGGGCGGCGATGGTTTCCAGATCAAAGTCGTTGGCCAGCACGTCCATCAGGTGTCGCGTCTGGACCGTGCCGTGGTAGGTCAGACCCTCCACCTCCAGCGCCTGGTTGATGGTGTCGAGCAAGTGGGGCTGCGCAGCGATGGCGGCAGCCGTGCGCCGGAAGTTGGTGTAGCAGGCGCTGCAGACAGTCAGCATCTCTCGCCCGTTGCCGGCCTGTTCGGCCAGGGCCAGGTTGCGGGCCGGCAGCACCACTCCCAGCAAGTCGCTCAGCGTCGCAGCGACGCTGGCCCCACAGCAAGTCCAGTCTTTCAGTTCCTCCACCTCCGCCCCCAGGGCCTCCAACACCGCCAGCGTTGAGGTCCCATACTCCAGAGCGGAGCTTTCCGCCGAACAGCCTGGGTAGAATAGATATTTCATTGCTGCCCCTCCAATTCTGCCACTCGTTCAAACAACCGGTCCAGCCGGCCCTCACCGCCCAGGCGGGGCACCTCCAGGTGGACCTTCCCTCGACGCAGGAGGGTGAGGCCCAGACCAGCGTAGCCCAGTGCGCTCAAGGGGTTGGTCGCCAGGAAGTAGCGGACCATGAACTCTATTTCCTTCGTGCGCCCGTAGTGGCGCATCACGTCACCGAAGGCCCGGTAGAAGGCGGTGCTTTCCCGCCACTCCGAGATCCTCTCCTGAAGCGCCAATTGCTTGAGTTTGACGATGGTCTCAGTGAGGGGGATGCCTCGGGGGCAGCGAACGTGACAGGTGTAGCATAGGCTACACAGCCATATCGCCTTGCTGTGAAGCACCTGGTCTTGAAAGCCCAGTTGGGCCAGCCGCCACATCTGGCGAGGGGTGAAGTCCATCGCGGGGGCAGACGGACAAGAGGCGGTACAAGTGCCGCACTGGATGCAGCGACTAAGTAGCCGCCCCGCTGGGGTGAGACTGTCCACAAAGGTGGGGTCTCGTTTCACTGTGGTTAGATTGATAACCTCGGAAGTTGTCAACAGGCACCTCCTGACTCTCTAAAACTTTTCGAGTAAGTAAAGAACGATCCAAAAGGCCCTACGCCGACCGATCAACTCGGCTACTGCACTTCCTGGACCAGCCTGGTGGGGGCGGGACTGAACCTACGCCCCAACAACCTGCCGTTCCAAACCGGCGGTATAGTATATCACAAACCGTAATCCTTGTCAATCCACTTTTTAGTCAGTCGGGTAATCTCTTACACTTCACACAAGCAACCCCTGATATTATATGGAATTCTCAATCCATGTCAAATAGCTATTTGACAAACAGATGCAATTGTGATAAACTGAACGCCGCTGT
>CAYNWI010000172.1:0-5876 GCA_964400825.1 uncultured Anaerolineae bacterium
CGGCGTATCCGCCGGAGAAGAGGGGAGCGAATGGAAATCCCAGCTAATTTCCCCCCAGCAGGGGAGACAGGGGACGGGCCATTGATCGAGCGTTGGCCCACCCTCTGGTCAAGAGCAAAAGACTGGGTTTCTGAAACAAAAATAAAAAACTCGATAGCCAAGATGGGCGACAAGCCCTTCTTCTCTCGTTTCACCTCCCACCTGATCGTCATCCTGTTAGCGGTTGCGGCCACCCTGCCAGGCAAGGTGAATATCCCAAGCGCAGCCCTGCCGGGTTCCCGGCCCACTCCCACACCAGCCCCTAGCCTGGGCTTCCGCCTGCACGCCGATCTCTCAGACCGGGGCAGAATCCGTTTTCAAGACGAAAACACTGTCGTCCGAGCGCCTGTACCCCACACAGATTTTGCCCTAACCCCCACTCCTACCCCTACCTCCACCCCTGTTCCCACTCCTACTCCCCCCCCTACCCCCACACTCATTCCTACACCTACCCCCACTCCTACTATCGTGCCCACCGAAGAGCCTGAAGACTTGCCACGACGAGAGATCATCCCCTACACCGTGCAGACCGGTGACACTCTCTACGGCATTGCTGAGAAGTTCGACATCAGCGCTGACACCATCATGTGGGCCAGCGGCCGGCTGGAGGATCATCCCGACCTCCTGAAGATAGGCCAGGTGCTAACCATCTTGCCCATAGATGGGGTCTACCATACGGTTGTCGCGGGCGATACCCTGGACAGCATAGCTCAGCAATACAAAGCCGAAGTTTCAGCCATCATAGAATGTGAATACAATGACTTAGAGAGCCCTTACAATCTGACCTTAGGTCAGAAGCTTATCGTCCCTGGTGGCAAGAAGCCCTACAATCCCCGCGTCGTCCATGTCTACTCCGGTCCCGTCCCTGAAGGAGCCGCTAAAGGCACAGGAGGCTTCGCCTGGCCAACCAGTGGGAGCATCACCCAGGGATTTAAGCCCATGCATCAGGCTATTGACATCGGTGCCCCCACGGGTACCCCCATTGTCGCTGCAGATTCTGGCTATGTGGTCACCGCCGGTTGGAGTGAGTATGGCTATGGCAAGTACGTGGTTATTGACCACGGCAACGGCTTCCAGACCCTTTACGCCCATCTCCACACCATCTTGGTTGAGGTTGGCCAATCCGTCGCCAAAGGTGAAAGGATCGGATCAGTGGGCGAAACTGGCAGAGCAACGGGACCTCATCTCCACTTCGAGATTCGATACAACGGTGTCCAACGCAACCCCTTCGGGTATCTGCCATAATAGGGAATCTCAATACCAAATTGATAGAAACACAGGGCAGAGGCCTTCAACCTCTGCCCTCGTTTTTTGGTTTGATTTAGATAACAATCTGTTGTATAATTGAGCCACTGTAACGGATGCGACTTCAAGGTTTCGATAAACTCAACCTAAAGGTAAATCACCAAGGAGGTAATCATGTCTCCACCAGACGAATCCCATTTTCCAAAATACATCTTCGGCCTGCACGACCCTGGCGGCCAACACGTGATGGTTGAGAAGAACAAGCAGGGCTGGGTGCTGGTTACTGAGGAGCTGGGGGCCGACCCCCACGGCCCAGGCGGCCCGGACTACAGACACTTGTCCAATCAGGGCCTGGGGGTCATCGCGCGCCTCAACCACGGGTACGGCGACAAAGGCACTATCCCCCGCTCCGACCGCTACGACGATTTCGCTCAACGCTGCGGCAACTTCGTGGAGGGATCCCAGGGCTGCCACATCTGGATCATCGGCAACGAGCCCAATTTGTCCTGGGAGAGGCCCGGAGGTCCCAACGGCGAGGTCATCACACCCGAGCTTTACGCCCGCTGCTACCAAAAGTGCCGCAATAACATTCACTCCCGGCCCGGGCGAGAGAACGATCAGGCCGTCGTGGCGGCGGTGGGTCCCTGGAACATTGATACTAAATACCCCGAAAACCCATCGGGCGATTGGGTGAAGTACTTCCGCCACGTCCTGGACCGCCTGCCGGGCCAATGCGACGCCATCGCCGTCCACACCTACACCAACGGCTACGCCCTCGATTTCATCACCAAGGACTATTGGCAAGGTGCGCCCGGCTATACTCACCTGCGCTACCAGTTTCGCAGCTACGTTGACTTTATGGAAGCTATCCCCGAAGAAATGCACAGCCTGCCTGTCTACCTCACCGAGGCGGACCAGAACCTGGCGTGGAAGGACGAGCCAGGCTCGCGGTGGGTGCAAACGGCCTACCAGGAGATTGACCGCTGGAACAGCGAGCCGGCGAACCAGCCCATCCAGGCTCTTATCCTCTACCGCTGGCCTCTGGTTCACGATCAACCCCAGTGGGCCATCAGTACCCGGCCTCAAATCATCACCGACTTCAAGACAGCCATGGACCACGACTACCGCGTGCGGCTGCCGGGCGTTCCAACCGTCTACAAGGTGGGCTGGCTGGACATTGACATGCCAGCCAGTGTGACGCCCGGCCAGACGGTGAAGGCCACGCTGCGCCTCAATAACGAGGGCAATGCAACCTGGGCCAGGACTGGCGACCACAAGGTGCGCCTGGGCTATCGCTGGTATACCCCCACTGGCCAGGAGCTTGTCCTGAGCCCCGCCGAAGGGTTGGCCCTGGCGGACATCAGAACCTCGCTGCCTTTCAATGTAAAACCGGGCTGGCTGGTGGTCTTCGACGAGGCCCAGGTGCAGGCCCCGACAACGCCGGGCCAGTACATCCTGCGGTGGGACCTGATCGAGGAGCCAGGCACCTGGTTCTGGAAGAAGGGCTCCCCCAGGGAGGACATCCACGTGCAGGTTCAGGAATCCGGCCCGGATTACAAGGTCGCCTGGCTTGAGCACAGCGTGCCGGAGGCCATACCGCCCGACACCGTGACCACGGCCAGCTTCAAGCTCAAGAACGCCGGCTCCAAGAGCTGGCTTGCCGACGGGCCAAACCCCGTCCACCTGGCCTACAACTGGTTCACTCCCAGCGGACAATTGGCTGGCTGCTGGGATACTTATCGCGCCAGCCTGCCAGAGAATGTGCCACCCGGATCAGAAGTGGATTTGGCCAAAGTTGCCCTGAAATCCCCGGCCACCCCTGGGCAATACGTGCTGCGCTGGGACCTGGTGGAGGAGGGGGCGGCCTGGTTCTCGAAAGAGGGAGCGACCCCGTTAGAGATGACCATTGAGGTCGCCGAAGGGGGCATCCCTTCGACCCCCTGGCGCGCCCAGGCCAGCCACAACCAGGCCCACGTGGGCCAGGCCTTCGACAGCGATCCGGATACCTTCTGGGATAGCGGGGCTGCGCAGCAGCCGGGCATGTGGTACGAACTCGACCTGGGCCAGGTGCAGACCGTCGAGCGAATAAAGATAGAGAGCCCTGGGCGGGGCTTCGCCGTGGGCTACACCCTGAGCGTCTCCACTGACCGGATCAACTGGCAGGCAGTAGACGAGATGGCCCTCAACTGGATGTCCGTTGACACCAGCTTCTCCCCCCGCTCGGTGCGCTACATCAAGATCGAGCAGACGGGAACTCCCAGTTGGGGTGCTCATTGGCTCATCAGCGAGATCGCCGTCGGCCTGGCCCATCCCTAGCTGGCACTAACTGCTCAGGCCAAGTGTCATTGCGAGGAGCGGTTTTTGCGCCGAAGCAATCCCCTCTATGGTGGAGATTGCTTCGCACAAACCGCTCGCAATGACACATAAGGTACACTTTATGACACAGGAGGTGACACAATGACGGAAACGAAGCGAATCTCCTTCAGCATACCAACGGCGCGCGAGAGGTTGGCCGCTTTGGGACTTACGGAGGAGGAAATCGAGCGCGGTCTGGAGCTAGTGGAACAGAAATACGGCCCGGTGGATGGACTGGTCCCTGGAGAGTACACCATCGAGCTGCCCACCGAAGAGGCTGCGCCCCCAGGCTACACCAATCAAGACGTGATAGATGCCTTTTACGCGGCCGCCAGAGAGGTCGGAGAGAACGGCTGGAGCTGGCTAAGCCGGGCTGGACTGACCGGCCTGGTAAACAACCGCCAGGGGGAATATCAGGGGCCAGCGATTGACGACCTGCCCGGCTTGACAGCGGGGGAGAAGGCCAGCATCAAAGCCATTTTGGGCCTCACTGGGGCGCCGCTTGCTGAGGAGGTGCCCAGCTTCACCTGGGTCGGCCCCACCGGCAATTGCGACAGCGGTCGCTCTGGCCATCAGATCGAGATGATCGTCGTCCACTACACTGCCAGCGGCAGTGGCACGGGCGTGGTATCCTGGTTCAAGAACCCTCAGAGCGGGGTCAGCGCGCATTATATCATTGACCGGGACGGCAAGATACTTCAGTTGGTCAAAGACGGGGACACTGCCTGGCACGCTGGCCTGCCCGGGGACCTGGCGAGGAATGACGTCATCCGACCCAACCCCCGGGCCATTGGCATTGAGACCGTAAACTGGGGGCCTCTGGAGAAGAGGGACAACAAATACTACAACTGGACGGGGAACGAGCATCTGGGGCAGGTGGTCGAGGCTGGCGGTAAATACTGGGAGCCGTACACCGAGGCTCAGTACGAAAGCCTGATTGAGCTAGTCTCCTACCTCTGCAAGCGGTACAACGTGCCAATTAAGTACCCAACTCTGGGCCCCGGCACCTACCATGAGAAGGCCCAGCACCTGGCCGATTTTCACGGCATCCTGGGACACAACGCCATCAACAGGTACAAGTCCGACCCCGGCCCCCATTTCGACTGGGACCGCCTGATGGACGGACTGCGGTCGGCCTAAGTAGCTCGGCAACTATCCGCCTGCTCCCGCTGGACCCTAGTCCAGCGGCCTCGGCTGCCCGTTGTAACCTCGACCGAGTCAGCCTAGTAGTGGTTTTCGGTACCCGGCTGCGCCCTTGGGGCAGCGGACTAGGGTCCGCTGCGAGCATAAGGTGAACAGATACGTAGATCCAAAAGTCAAGCGCCCCGCCGTCATTCGGTCGGGGCGCTTTGCCACTTGATCCGTTAATTCCGCCGATCCGCTGTTCTAATCCTCGAACAGCGGCACGAACTCGAACTGGTTCACGTCCACCAGCCCCTGGTCGGTGAGCTTCAGAGCGGGGATAACGGGCAGGGCCAGGAAGCTCAGGGCCATGAAGGGATCGTGCAACTGCGAGCCTATCTCCTGAGCCACGGCCAGTAGCTTTTCCATCTCCTCCCGTACCACCTCCAGGGGTTGATCGGACATCAGGCCAGCGATGGGCAGCGGCAGGCCGGCCCGCACCGCGCCGTTTTTCACCGCCGCCAGCCCTCCCCCCATGTCCGCCACGGCCCTGGCAGCGGCCATCATATCCGCGTCGTTGGTGCCCACCACGATGATGTTGTGGGAGTCGTGGGCCACCGAGGAGGCGATGGCTCCCCGCTTCAGGCCAAAGCCCCGCACGAAGCCCAACCCCGTGTTCCCCGTGCCCTGGTGGCGCTCGATGACCGCGATCTTCAGAATGTCCCGCTCCACATCGGCCACCGCCAGCCCGTCCTCCACCTTGACCTCCTCGCTCAGCCCCTCGGTGACGATCTGATCGGGGATCAACCCGATGACCCTGGCTCGCCGTCCTCTGGCCGGTATCTTGAGGTTGACCCCAGCCCAGTTGACGTTGACCGAACCGCGCAGGTGCGTCGCAACTTCTTTGATGGCGCCGGGCACCATCCGACCCTCCTCGGCTACCAAGTGCCCGCCGCTGAAGACCTTCTCGATGTGCAGGCTCTCGAAGTCGTCGAAGACGACCAAATCGGCTCGATAGCCGGGGGCGATAGCGCCTCGGTCGCGCAGGCCGAAGCGCTCGGCCGCGTTGAGGGTCGCCAGTTGGATGGCGGTGATGGGGTCCAGGCCCTGGCCGA
>CAYNWI010000173.1:0-5874 GCA_964400825.1 uncultured Anaerolineae bacterium
AAGGTAACGGTGAACTACTGCCTATACTAACTCTCTACAGAGTTGCTGGTTAGGAGATGATAAATGCAGATTCCAACCGAATTGAGCGAGCAAATCCAGAAGGGCAACGTGGTCCTCTTCTGCGGGGCGGGCATATCCATGGGGCCAGGAGGGCTGCCCAGTGGCTGGCAGTTGACCCAGGAGCTGGCCCAGCGAGCGGGCCTGGAAGACGTGAGCGGGATGGGGCTGCCTGAGGTAGCTCAGGCTTACGAGTTGGAGCTGGGCCACCAGAGCCTCATCCAATACGTGATCAACCGCATTGACGACCCAAAGTACTCGCCCCTGCGCACCCACCAGCTCATCACCGCCTTGCCCTTCAACGAGGTCATCACCACCAACTGGGACAACCTGTTGGAGGAGGCCCTGCGCCAGGCTCGCCAGCCCTTCGTCAAGGTGGTCCGAGACGCCGACATCGCCTTCGCCGACGAGGAGAAAGTGCTGCTCATCAAGCTGCACGGCTCCATCGAGCAGAAGGATACCATCGTCATCACCGGCGATGATTACTACGACGTTTTCTATCGCCTGCCAGAGATCGCCAAAGTAGTCGGCGCCTATTTCGCCACCAGGACCCTTCTTTTCATGGGCTTCGGCCTGGCCGACGAGGACTTCAGGCGACTCTACCATGAGGTGGTGCGCCATCTCGGTCGCCACAAGCGCCGGGCCTACGCCGTGCAGCTCCGCCCTCGCGAGCTGGACGTCAAGTACTGGGAGCAGAAGAACGTCCAGGTCATTGACTGCGACGCGATGGAGTTTCTGGAAGAGATTGAGCGGGGATTGCAGGGAACAAGCGCGGGCGGTAAGCAAGTATGGTTCGACCAGAGCCACAATCAGCATCGGTGGGATTGGGGACCGCTCCCTCTCCTAGATGAATACGGTTATAGTGCGGCCAGGAAACTCGCTGAAGAGGCGGGTTATAAAGTTGCGCCTCTCACCAGGAAGATAACCAAGCCAGAGGAATTGACAGGTTGCGATCTGCTGGTCATAGTGGCCCCATATCATACTCACCTTCAGCCGTCAGAGATCAGAGACCTGGTTAGGTTTGTGGAGAATGGCGGAAGTCTGTTGGTGATGAGCTATTACACTGGAGACGGACACCACGAGAGCAATCTGTCTGAGTTGGCGAAGAAATTCGGAGTCGAGTTCAACCATGATCAGGTCGAGGACACCGTGCACTATCATCATTATCACTATAATATCATTGTTGAGAACATTCCGCAACAGCCCGAGATTCTCCAGGGCGTCGGCCGACTTTGCTTCCCGCTTTGCTGTTCGCTAAAAGTGGATGACCCAGCCCAGGTAATTCTCCGCTCAGGTCCTCATAGTTACACCAGAGAGGCAGAGATCGTTGACAGGGGCCGCATCCAGACTTGGACGCAAACCACCAAGAAGGAGGTGCCACTCGTAGCTCTTAGCACTCATGGCGCAGGGAGATTCGCTGCCATTGGAACCTGGGAGGTTTTCTTATCCGACTACATGGATCTAAAGAAGAACTTCGACAATGCCCAGTTGTATCTTAATCTCCTTCAATGGCTGACCTCTACCGCGGAGGATGGTGTGGGATGAAGATGAACACTCGACCGATCATCGCCATCACCATGGGGGATGCGGCAGGGGTGGGGCCGGAGATTGTGGTCAAGGCCCTGGCCATGGGGGAGATGTATGCCCTCTGCCGACCGCTGGTGGTGGGAGACGCGGGCGTCCTGGCCCGGGCCAAACAGATGCTGGGACTGCGCGTGGACTTGCACCCCGTCGCCGACGTGGTTGGCGGCCGCTTCGAGCCGGGCAGCATTGATGTGCTGGACCTGGCCAACGTTGATCTCGCCAGGCTGAAGGTGGGCGAGGTTTCAGCCATGGCCGGCAAGGCGGCGGTGGAATACGTCCTCAAGGCGGGTGAGTTGGCCCTGGCTGGCGAAGTCCAGGGCATGGCTACTGCCCCCCTCAACAAAGAAGCCATGCAGTTGGGCGGCTACGATTACATCGGCCACACCGAGATCCTGGCCGACCTGACCGCAGCTCCGCGCTGCACCACCATGCTCATCACTGGCTCCTTGCGAGTGGTGCACGTCACCCGCCACCTCCCTCTGCGCCAGGTGGCCGAATCCATCACCAGGGAGCGGGTGTTGGAGACCATCCAGCTCACCGCCGAGGGCCTGCCAGCGATGGGCGTCGTCGAGCCGCGCCTGGGGGTGGCTGCCTTGAATCCCCACGGTGGGGAAGGCGGGCTTTTGGGCCGCGAGGAGATCGAGGAGATCGCGCCAGCGGTGGAGGCGGCCCAGGCCCTGGGGATTGATGCCAGAGGGCCGTACCCGGCCGATTCCATCTTCTTTCGAGCCATCGCCGGGGAGTTCGACGCCGTGGTGGCCATGTACCACGACCAGGGGCACATCCCGGTGAAAACGCACGGCTTCGACAGGAGCGTGACAGTCACTCTGGGGCTGCCCATCGTGCGCACCTCGGTGGATCACGGCACAGCTTTCGACATCGCCTGGCAGGGTCTTGCCAACCCCCAGAGCCTCATCGAGGCCATCAAGCTGGCGGCCGAGATGGCGAAGAGGGCAGAACGCGCTTGACAGAACTGGCAACTTGTAGTATCATGGTAAGCGAAAAGGGCCGGCCCTTTTCGCGGTTTCCTCTCACGAGCTTCACAAAAGGAGGTCAAGATGAAAGCTGCATTAACCAAAGTTCTGATCGTGGTCTTGCTGATGTCCCAGCTAGTGGTGGGCATTGGCGTGGCTGAGGCAGAGCAATCCTCGTGTACCTATTACACCGTGCGCTGGGGCGACACCCTCTACTCCATTGCCCGTAGCCACGGCACCACGGTCCAGGCCATTGCCCAGGCCAACGGGATTGCCAACCCCTCTCTTATCCGTGTCGGCCAGGTGTTGTGCATCCCTTCTGGGCCGGCTCCGCTTCCCCCCTCCGGCTCCTACTACACCGTGCAGCGGGGCGACAACCTGTACCGCATCGCCCTCCGCTACGGCACTACGGCGCAGGCCATCGCTCAGGCGAACCAGATCTATAACCCCTCCCTGATCCACGTTGGCCAGGTTCTGTACATCCCCTCCGGCGAGGCGCCGACTCCTCCTCCAACTCCAACTCCAACTCCTGTTTCTCCTCCTACTCCCCCTTCCGAGGTCTACTACACCGTGCAGGCGGGCGATACCCTTTACGCCATCGCCCGTCGCTACGGCACCTCTGTCTGGGCCATCGTCGTGGCCAACAATATCTCTAACCCGTCGCTCATCTACCGGGGCCAGGTGCTGCTCATCCCAGGGGAGGGCCCCACCCCGCCTGCGCCAACACCTACCCCAGGGCCAACTCCCACACCGGGGCCAACGCCCCCACCCCCGACGCCAACGGGCTTTGGCTACGGCATTCAGGCCCACATGATCGGTCAAGATCATGCCCAGATCGTCGAGACAGTCAAGAACATGGGCTTTGGCTGGATCAAGCACCAGATCGTCTGGAAGGACTATGAGACCTCCAAGGGGAACATCAAATGGGGCAACATTGATGCTTTGGTCAACAGTTGCCACAATGCGGGCCTCAATGTCCTCCTCAGCGTGGTCAAGGCCCCGGCCTGGGCGCGGGGGGCTGATGCCGACCTGACTGTGGACGGGCCGCCGGCTAACCCTCAGGATTTGGCCGACTTCATGGGGGCCCTGGCCGGGCGCTACGAGGGCAAGGTGCAGGCCTACGAGGTCTGGAACGAGCAGAATTTGCACTACGAGTGGGGCAACGAGGCGCTGGATGCCAATCGCTACGTCCGGCTCCTGGCTGCGGCTTACCGGGCCATCAAGGCCCAGGACTCTGGCGCCATCGTCGTCAGCGGTGCCCCGACCCCCACTGGGGCCAACCCGCCCGTGGCCGTTGATGACCTCGTTTACCTGGAGCAGATGTATCAGGCGGGGCTGAAGAACTACTGTGATGCGGTGGGAGTGCATCCCAGCGGCTACAACGTCCCTCCCGACGCCGATTGGCGAACGTGGAGCGATCCCACGGCCGTCTTCCGGGGTCCTTCTGACAACCATCATCATAGCTGGGTCTTCCGGGGCACCATGGAGGGCTCGCGCAACATCATGGTCAGGTATGGCGACAGCGGCAAGAAGCTTTGGCCCACGGAGTTTGGCTGGGCCTCGGTGGACGGCCTGGGGGTCTCGCCGGCGCCTGGCTACGAGTACGCCGCCGACAACACCGCATTGGAGCAGGCTCAGTACATCGTCAAGGCCTACGAGATGGGCAGGAGCTGGGGCTGGGTGGGGGCGATGTTCCTCTGGAATCTCAACTTCGGCCCCGTGGCCGGGGCGGGGGATGAGAAGGCCGCCTTTAGCATAGTTTATCCCGACTGGACCCCTCGGCAAGCCCACGCCGCCGTGCACGACATGCCCAAGTAAGCTCGACGGCAAGCGGATAGCGCGGAGCAAAGCCGTGTCCCCTGCTGCCGGCGGACAACCTTGCTCTTTTGGGACATTTCCAAATAGCATCCTCGGATATTCGAGGACTAAAAAAAGGAGGTACGAAAGATGAAAAGCAAGTCAGGTAAGGTCTTTATTCTGGCGCTGCTGGTGGTGCAGTTGGTGCTAGTGACTGGGATCGTTGCCCACGCCTCCCCGTCCTTATCCCCATGCTCCTACTACACCGTGCAGCGGGGCGATACTCTCTACTCCATCGCCCGTCGTTATGGCACCACGGTGCAGGCCATCGCCCAGGCCAATGGGATCCTCAACCCCGCCTATATCCGTGTTGGCCAGGTGTTGTGCATCCCCGGGCTGGCTACGCCTCCTCCCCCTGGAGGCTACTACACCGTGCAGCGGGGCGATACCCTCTACTCCATCGCCCGTCGCTTCGGCACGACCTATTGGGCCATCGCCGCCGCTAACAACCTCTCCAATCCAAATTACATCTACCCTGGACAGGGGCTGGTTATCCCCGGCTACGTCGCCCTTCCTCCCGTCGTGCCACCGGTGCAGCCGACGCCTGCACCTACGCCTACGCCTACCCCTGCTCCCCAGATAGCCGTCTGCGCTCCATGGGTCAACATAACCGAGCCCACTGTGAACGCCGAGCTGGATGGGTCCGGGATCACCTTTGTAAGGGGGACGGCCGCCATTGACAACTTCTGGTACTATAAGCTGGAGTTCGCCTGCGGCGAGTGGCCCACGCAATGGTCCCTAATCGAGGATCTCCACTTCGCACCGGTGGTCAGTGGCTACCTCGGCGACTGGAAAACCGGAGCTCTGGCTGAGGGGGTGTATCAACTGCGCCTGGTGGTGGTGGATAATAACGGGAACTATCCGGAGCCCTGCCAGGTGCGGGTGATCGTCACGCGGTAGGGAGCCAAGCGTAGGCTCCCGGCCGACAGCACCGAATTGGAGCAGGCTCAGTACATCGTCACGGCCTACGGGAGGCAAGGGCTGGGGCTGGGTGGGAGCGATGTTCCTCTGGAACCTCAACTTCGGCCCCGTAGCCGGGGCGGAGGACGAGAAGGCTGCCTTCAGCATTCTGTATCCCGACCGGGCCCCTCGGCAAGCCCACGCGGCTGTGCACGACATGCCCAAGTAGAAATAACCTCCCCGAAAGCTCCGGAGCTTTCGGGGAGGTATTTCCTCATCTCACGTCCTTGCTTGACACTTTACCTGAGCCTGAGCTCGCGGTCGTATTTGACCTCGTGCAATTCCTGACAGAACGCGATCTGCAGGCCGCCTGGATAAGCGCTCAGAGCCAGTCCGCCGCCTATCAGGAATGGGTCGGCAGCGACAACGACATCTACGACGCGGTGTTTGCCGACGCCTATTCGTCAGGGGTCATGACAGACGCCGCAGTTGATTTTTGTGT
>CAYNWI010000174.1:0-3100 GCA_964400825.1 uncultured Anaerolineae bacterium
TTCACGTTCGGTTTCTTCGCCTGTTTCCTCTGGTATATTAAAGCGGTAGCCCACCCCGCGCACCGTGCGCAAATAGGCCGGCGAGCTTGGGTTTCCTTCTATCTTCTCCCGCAGCCAGCGGATATGGACATCCAAAGTCCGGGTATCGCCCAAGAAATCGGTTTTCCAGACCTTCTTTATCAAAAACTTGCGACTCAAAACTCGCCCTGGGCTGCGCATAAAAACTTTTAACAGTTCGAGTTCCTTGGGGGTCAATCTCCGCTCTCTGCTTCCATTGTTGACGCGGCGCGTCCCTAAGTTTAGAGTTAGCCTTCCCGCCTGCAGCACCTCGCCTTCGTCGCTCTTCAAAATGCTCCTGATACGGTTGAACAACTTGCGAGAGGTGAAGGGGGGGGCCAGGATAAAAGTGGCTCCCATCACATCCGTGCCTTCTTGGAACTCCGCCAGGATCAAGATAATGGGAATCTCCGCAACTTTTTCGTACAGTACCTGGCAGATTTTGGGCCCATCTATTTCGAGGGATGTGGCGTTCAATATGATTAGATCGGGCGTCTCAGAAGCAGCTTGCTGGACAGCTTCTTGCTCATTGCAAGCCAGCGATATCTCGTATTTCCCTCTTTGCAGGCTCTGGAGAATCCAATCTATTGGGGACCTGGCTTTTTCGACGAGCAAAATGCTGGCAGTCATTGCTTTTTCCTATACGGCTACAGAGACAGAGATATTCCTCACGATGAACTTCGGGCAGCAACGGCATTGCAGCAAGAAGGCGAAGATGAATAAGAAGGGTTTCGTCGAAGAGAATAAGCTACAGAGGAATATATTATAGCGCATTATTCGTTTTAAGGCAACTATGCGGAATCGCCATGATGGAGTAACAGACGTGTCTCACGATTGCCACTACTTGTAGTAGGTTGAGTCATCCAGAAACTCAACATATTGCAGCTACGGTCTCTCGCCAGTTCTCGGACCCATGAAGCGAGCAATCACGTTTGTTGACCTTTTGCCCTCCCCGTAGTATAATCGTTTCGCCATGATGTACAGAAACAAGCTCCTGACCCTGATGGTAATTGTCGGTTTGTTTGGCCTTATGGTTGTTTTCTTCTGGCCGGTCGTTTTCGGCGGCAAAACCCTGCTGCCCGCTGACAACCTGTTCACCTTTGAGCCCTGGCGCTCCTTCGCCGATGAGTTCGGCATCTCCGTGCCTCACAACGAACTCCTGAGCGATCTGATCCTGGAGAACTACGCCTGGAAGCTCTTCATCGTCGAGTCTATCAAGGCCCGCCAGATCCCCCTCTGGAACCCTCACCTCTTCGCCGGCCTACCCTTCCTGGCGGCAGGCCAACATTCGGCGCTATATCCCTTCAGCGTCCTCTTCTACATTTTGCCCATCGCCCGCGCCTATGGCTATTTCACCGTCCTGCAACTCTTCCTGGCTGGCCTGTTCGCCTTCATCTATGCTCGGGTCATTGGCCTGGGTCGCCTGGGAGCTGCGGTGACCGCCATCACCTACATGTTCAGCGCCTTCATGATCGTCAGCGTGGTCTTCACCATGATTATCGCTGCCGCCGCCTGGCTTCCCCTGCTTCTGGCGATGATAGAGCTGATCATCAAAAAGGCCGAGGGTAAAGCCTCCCCCCCAAAGTTGGGGGGGATTGAGGGGGAGCACTCTCCTCCACTCATCTACGTTGTTTGCGGCGCCATCGCCCTCGGCTTTCAACTGCTGGCTGGGCACGTCGAGATTTCCTACTACGTGCTGCTGGTCATGGCCTTCTATGCCGCCATCAGACTATTGCAAATCTGCAAATCAGCAAATCAGCAAATCGGCAGGATGGGGCGAGTTCTTTTCTGGTTGATAATCATGGTCGTGCTGGGCCTGGCACTGGGGGCGGTGCAGCTTATCCCCCTCTACGAGCTGGTGAGCAGCAGCTTCCGACAGAGCTCGGCCAGTTACCAGCAGGTGGTGGGGTGGGCTTACCCCCTCCGACGCCTCATCGCCTTCCTTATCCCCGACTTTTTCGGCAACCCCAGCCATCACAGCTATTTCGACGTCTTTAACCAGCAGATGAGCCCTGTGACACGCGATTATTACGGTAATGCCATCAATACCATCTACTGGGGGATCAAGAACTACGTCGAGGGAGGCAGCTATGTTGGTATCCTGCCCTTGCTTCTGGCCCTGATCGCCGTTTTCAGACGACGCGACAAATACGTTTGGATTTTCGCTGGCCTGGCTGCCATCTCCCTGGCTTTTGCCTTCGGCACTCCTCTCTATGCCGTGCTCTTTTACCTCCTGCCCGGCGTCAAGCAGTTGCACTCACCGTTCCGCTGGATATTCCCCTACACGCTGAGCGTGGCGGTGCTGGCAGGGATCGGGGCACATCATTTCGAAATTCGAAATTCGAAATTCGAAATCGCTCGCAAGCTGGGCTGGCTCGCCCTTCTGGCCGGCCTCGGCTTGGTGGTCGCCTTGGCCCTCACCCTTTTCTTCCCGGATACCGTTATCCCCCTGGCCGAGCGGGCTATGCTCAGCCTGGCCAAGGCCCCCGAAGCCTTCGCCGACGGGCGGATGTTTTACTCCTACGAGCTCCGCAACCTGTTCATCTTCGGGCTACTCCTGGCCGCCAGCGGGGCGGTATTGCTCCTCGCTCGCTGCTCCCTCCGCCTGGGCAGGTATGAGTTGTGGAAGCCTGTGGCTTTGCTGGTGCTGATCGGCGATGTTTTCGTTTTCGGCTACGGCTTCAACCCGGCCGCCGATCCCGAGATCCTTGATTTCAAGCCGCCGGTGGTGGAGTTTCTCCAGCAGGATAAGGGCCTCTACCGCATCACCACCTACAATGCCCCCGGCGAGAAGACCTTCAACGCCAACGCGGGCATGTTCTATGAACTCGACGACGTGCGCGGCTACGACTCCATCATCCCTGAGCAGTACACCGATTACATGGGCCTCATCTATGCCCAGACAGAACTCCAATACAACCGCATCGCCCCCATTTACACCGACCACTGCCAGGCATTGGATTCACCCCTTTTGGATCTGCTCAACGTCAAATACGTCCTGACCACCCAGGAGATCGAGAACCCCAAGTACACCCTGGTCTAC
>CAYNWI010000174.1:3200-5865 GCA_964400825.1 uncultured Anaerolineae bacterium
CAAGTCTTCATTGACGTGGAGCTGGAAGAGCCGAGTTTCCTCGTCCTGGCCGACAGCTTTTTTCCTGGCTGGAAAGCCTTCCGCCGACCCCGAGGGGCAGGGGAGGATGAGGAGCAGGAGCTGGAGATCCACCGCGCCGATGGCAATTTCCGAGCGGTTTTCCTTCCATCTGGCCGCTGGACGGTGCGTTTCAAGTACACGCCGATGTCCGTCAAGCTAGGGCTGTTCGTCAGCTTCATGGCCGGGTTGATTCTCATCTTGCTGGTGGGTTACTGGCTATGGGGACGCTTCTATCGAGAGGGCGTCGAGGACTCCGACGCCAGGCGGGTGGCCAAGAATAGCCTGGCTCCCATCGCCCTCCAACTGGTGAACAAGCTCATCGAGACCGCCTTCGCCGCGCTGATGCTGCGCATCCTGGGCCCCGATGCCGCCGGCAAGTACTACTTCGCCATCACCATCTGGATCTGGCTGGACATCTTCACCACCTTTGGGTTGAACATCCTGCTGCAGCGGGAGGTGGCCAAGGATCGCGCCCTGGGCAACCAGTACCTGACCAACACCACCATCCTGCGCCTGATCCTCATCGCCGTCGCTGTGCCCCTCCTGGCCGTCTTCATCGGCGCACGCCAGCTCATCCGCCCCCTGGCTGACGACACCATCGTTGCCATCGTGCTCTTGGCTGTGGGCCTGCTCCCTGGCAGCCTGGCCAACGGCTTCACCGCTGTTTTCAACGCCTTCGAGAAGATGGAGTACCCGGCGGCTGTCACCACTGTGACCACGGTGCTCAAAGTCGTGCTGGGCACTCTGGTCTTGTTGTTAGGTCTGGGCTTCGTTGGCCTGGCGGGTCTCTCCATAGCGATCAACGTCATCACCGCGGCCATCCTCTTCTACCTGCTGATCCGCCACTTCTTCCGGCCGCACCTGGAGCTCGACTTCGCTCTCCAGCGGGGGATGTTCGACCTCTCCTGGCCGCTGATGCTCAACAATCTGTTTTCCTTTTCCTTCTTCAAGGTTGATGTGTTCCTCCTGGAAGCGATGCAGGGAAGCACGGTGGTCGGGCTGTACAGCGTGGCCTACAAATTCCTGGATGCCCTGAACATCCTCCCTGCCTCCTTCACCATCGCTGTCTTCCCCATCATGTCTCGCTATGCGGACTCAGCCAAAGACTCGCTGATGAGGGCCTATCTCCTGTCCGTCCGCCTGCTGGTCATCATCGCCCTGCCCGTCGCCATTGCCACCACCGCCCTGGCCGAGCCTTTGGTCTATCTCCTGGGCGGCTCCCAATATCTTCCCGATTCGCGGATCGCCCTGCAACTGATGATCTGGTCCATACCCCTTGGCTTCATCAACAGCGTCACCCACTACGTCCTCATCGCCCTCAATCAGCAGCGCTTCTTGACCAGAGCCTTCGCCATTGGCCTGGCCTTCACTGTCGTAGCTAACCTTGTCTTCATCCCCATCTACAGTTACCGAGCTTCGGCCCTCATCCACCTCTTTGCCGAATTGGCTCTGCTGCTGCCTTTCTACTATTGCCTGCGCAGGCATCTGGCCCCCGTGCCCTGGGGCAGGCTGCTCTGGCGGCCGGCCCTGGCCGCCGCGCTGATGGGCGGTCTGTTGGGGTTGTGGCAGGATACAAGCCTGCTTTTGACCGTGCCCCTGGGTGGCTTGATCTACCTCCTGGCCCTGATCCTATTGAGGACTTTCAGCGAGGAGGAAATAGCTCTGTTCAAGAGCTTGTTGTCTTTTGGCCCTTGGAGGGTGGAGCCGGCCTCTGATCTGCGCTGAGTTTAGAACAGCGGATTAGCAGGATTAACGGATTCTCTTGATCCGTTAATCCTGCCGATCCGCTGTTCTTCAATAAAAAAGACCGGGGACTGCCTTGCGGCAGGTAAACCTAGTTCAGCCCACGGAGTGGTTACCGTGAGGTCCCTAGGCCGCCCGATCTATGATTATTATACCAGAAAAACGGCGATTGTCAAGTTTATGGGGGGTACTACGTACTACGCCGCTTTTCTCTTTCTCCTCCACCGACGCCAGATCAGCCCCAGGATGAAGAAGGGAATGGCAATGACCACCAGGGTGGGCAGGGCGTAGATGATCAACCAGATGGCGGCATCTACAACGCGCTGGAGGGTTCTGATCAGGGTGCGCAGGGCATTGGCTGCGGTACCAGTTGGCCGCCAGCCGGCGACCACGAGGGGCTTGGCCAGCACGTCGGGGATCAGCTCGATGTTGATGGTGGCCATAGCCGTCATCTTCTCCAGATATTGCATCCGCCCCTTGAGCTGCTCGATTTGCCCTCTGATGTTGGTGATCTCCCGGTACACGGCCAAGACATCCTCGGCCTTGCTCGTCCGCTCGCGCACTTCGGTGAGAAGCTCCAGCAACTCCGTCTCGGTGGCCTCCAGGTTGCGCAGCCGGGCGTCGAGGTCGGTGTACTCCTCGGTCACGTCCTGGGTGGAGACGTTTCTGTTCTCGACTCGGATAGCCAACTCCTTGAGACGTGCCATGGCCGCATCGAATTCCCCAGACGGCACGCGGATGGTCAGGCGGGCCCGCAGTTGGTCATCCTGGTACCAGGAACTGGAGTTGACCACGTAGCCCCCCAGGTCTTTGGCGATGGCCTCGACCTTCTCCAGGCTCTCCCCCGCGTCCTTCACGATCA
>CAYNWI010000175.1:0-5852 GCA_964400825.1 uncultured Anaerolineae bacterium
CTCGCCATCGCGGCAGTGGGCTGAGGCCGAGGGCTGGGTGGAGACGACGGGCACGCCTTCGACCAGGAAGATGTCTGTCACCAGACGATTGAGGCGGGCGGCTGCCGCGCCCGTCTCGGCGTAGCCCCACCAGTTGGGCGGGCCTTCTTCGAGGAGGCCGTGGCGCCGGGCGACGAAGTGGCCGAAGGAGCCGCTGCCGTGGCCTACCAGGAGCCGAAGGTCAGGGTTGGCCTCCAGCGCGCTCCTTATCTCCCGCGCCGTCCGCCTGATGACCTCCTCCCTCGCCGTCGCCTCTCTATTTTTGTCGGTTATCAGCGACCCTCCGAGTTTCAAGAAGACCAGTTCACTCAATCCCGACTCCCTCTACACTTGATACTCCCTCACCATGCGCAGCTCCTCGCCAACCATGCGCCAGGCTCGCTTCTCGGCCTCGTACATGATGCGCTCCTCGTCCAGGGTCAGAAGCTCCCCGCTCCGCATCAGGAGGCGGCCGGCCACCATGACGTGGCTGATGTCGGAGGGCTTAGCTGCATAGATGATGTTGGAGACCAGATCGTGGCGAGGCCGCAGGTGAGGTTTGTCGAAGTCGAAGATAATGAGGTCGGCAGGCCGTCCGGGGGCGATGATCCCGCTCTCAGGGAAGCCCAGGGCCTGGGCCCCGTTCTGGGTCGCCAGGCGCAGTACGCTATCGCCCGGCAGGACGACGGGGTCACGCAGGCGGGCTTTCTGTACGAGGGAGGCCAACCGCGCTTCCTGTAGCATGTCCAGGTCGTTGTTGCTGGCCGTGCTATCGGTGCCCAAAGCCACGTTGATGCCCTTGGCTAGTAGCTCTGGCACCGGTGTCATCGCCATCCCCAGTTTCATGTGACAGCCGGGACACTGCACGACATTCACTCGCTTCTGGCGCAAGATTTCCATGTCCTCTTCGGTCAGATGGACGCAATGGGCGGCGATAGTGGGTACATCGAAGATGCCCAGGGACTCCAGGTGGCCCACCGGGGTCAGGCCGTATTTGGCCAGCGAATCCTCCACCTGTTCCTCGGACTCGGCGAGGTGGATGTGCACCCCCACCCCCAGCTCGGCTGCCCGCTGGGCTACTTTCACCAGGAACTCCGGCGGACAGCTATAGGGGGCGTGGGGGCCCAGGACAGTCCTGATCCGCCCCTCGGCTGCCCCCTGCCACCGCTGCAGGAACTCGATGCTCCCGTCCAGGTCCGTTCCTATTTCTGCCTCCTCGCCCAGACCGAAGACGCACCAGGCCAGATTTGCCTTCAAGCCCGCTTCCTCGACTGCTTTAGCGACCTGGTCCATGTAGAAGTAGTGGTCGGCGAAGCCCACCGTGCCCGAACGGATCATCTCCGCGGCGGCCAGGGCAGCTCCCCAGTACACGTCCTCCTCTTGCAAAGCCGACTCGGCCACCCAGATGCGCTCGTTTAGCCAGCGGTCAAAGGGTAAGTCATCGGCCCATCCCCGTATCAGGGTAATCGCGGAATGGGTGTGAGCGTTGAAGAAGCCAGGCATAACCACGCGATCGCTGGCTTCGATGACCTCGTCGGGGGCGAAGCTGGCTGGCACCTCTCCCAGAGTCAGAATCTCGCCGTCGGCAATGGCTATGTCTGTGCCCATCAGCACCTGGCCGTCTTCGTTCAAAGTGATAACGTCGGCGTTTTTGATCAGTATCTTGTTCAAGATTTGGCCTCCTACAAGATGATGGCGATTAACGTAAACACAAAGCCTCCTGCCGGTACGCAACGGCGGGAGGCTTCCAACTTCCAATCTCCAACTTCCAATTCCTAACCTCACCTGCCGAGGTAGGCCACCTTCACTTCCGGGTTGTCGGCCACTTCGCGAGCTGTGCCTTCGAGCACGATGCGTCCCGTTTCCAGCACGTAGGCGCGGCTGGCAACGGAGAGGGCCATCTGCGCGTTCTGCTCCACCAGCAGGATGCTGGTGCCCTGGGCATTGATCTCCTGGATGATGGCGAATATCTCCTCGACCAGCACGGGCGCCAATCCCATCGAAGGCTCGTCGAGCAGCAACAATTCGGGACTGGCCATCAATCCCCGTCCTATGGCCAGCATTTGCTGCTCGCCGCCGGACAGAGTGCCGCCGTACTGATTGAGTCTCTCCTTGAGGCGCGGGAAACTCTGGAAAACCCGCGCCAGGCTCTGATTGATGCCTTCCTGGTCCTTGCGTGAGAAGGCGCCCATTTCCAGGTTCTCCTGCACGGTCAGAGGGGCGAAGATTTTGCGCCCCTCTGGCACCTGGACGATGCCCATGGAGACGATTTCGTAGGGAGGGGTGGTGGTGATTTCCTGTTCCTTGAACTGGATGCTCCCGGAGCGTGCTCTAACCAGGCCTGAGATCGTGTTCAGCGTGGTGGACTTGCCGGCGCCGTTCGCTCCGATGAGAGTGACGATCTCGCCTTCCTCCACGTGGAAGGATATGCCTTGTAGTGCGTTGATGGCTCCGTAGTAGACGCTCAGGTCTTTTACTTCCAGTAACATTATGCCTCCATTTTTATCGCCTGGGTGCCCAGGTAGGCCTCGATCACCTTGGGGTCGTTCTGGATTTCCTTTGGTGTCCCGCGGGCGATGATCTCGCCGAAGTCGAGGACGGTGATCCATTCGCAGATGCCCATCACCACTCGCATCTGGTGCTCGATGAGGAAGATGGTCAAGTTGAAGTGGTCCCGGATGAAGTGGATCAGTTCCATCAACTTGACGATCTCCTGGGGGTTCATCCCTGCTGCTGGCTCGTCCAGCAAGAGCAAGTCCGGCTCCGTAGCCAGGGCGCGGGCGATCTCCAGGCGTCGCTGCGCGCCGTAGGGCAGGTTCGTGGCCAGTGTGTCCTGATGGCCCTCCATCCCGAACACGGCCAGGAATTCCTGTGCCCTCTCTGTCATCTCCTGTTCACCACGGCTGAACCGCCGTGAGCGCAGGATGCCATCGAACAGGTTGTAGCGCGCGTGAGGGTGGTAAGCGACGCGGACGTTGTCCAGCACCGTGAGATTGGGGAAGATGCGGATTTTCTGAAAGGTGCGGCCGATGCCCAATTGCGTGACTTCGTGGGCGGGCAGATCCGTAATGTCCTGCCCATTGAATACAATGCTGCCCGCGCTGACCGGATAGATGCTGGTGACCATGTTGAAGATGGTGGTTTTGCCCGCCCCGTTGGGCCCGATGAGTCCGACGAGTTCCCCTTTATGGATCTCGACGTCGAAATTGTGCACTGCGCGCAGCCCACCGAAGAACTTGGTCAGCTCGCTGAGCTTCAGAACAGTCGAGTTGGCGCCCGGGTCCGGGCTGTGAGTAGTCTGTGACGTCATTTGCCCTCCCCCTCTTTCGCTGATTCGCCGATTTGCTGATTCGCCGATTTGCTTGCTCTCCTGGGGGGTTTCAGGAAACCCCACTCGTTCGACCCCATAAGACCCTGCGGTCGGAACAACATCACCGCCAGGAGTATCAGGGGATAGATGACGTAGCGCCAGTCTATGAACTCGGCTGGCAAGACGCGCAGCCCTTCGAGCAGGATTTCGAAGACATAGGCCCCTAGAGTTGTGCCGGTCATGCTTCCCACCCCACCAAAGACCACCATCACGAAGGGGTCTACGGATTTGAGCCAGGCAAAGTTGGAGGGGTGCAGGAAGGCATACAGGTGGGCGTACAAACCACCGGCCAATCCCGCATACGCGCAGCCCAGGGCGTAGGCCAGCGTTTTGAACCTGAAGGTGTCAATGCCCATCGTCTCTGCTGCGACGGGGTCGTCTCTGACAGAGAGTATGGCCCGCCCAGTGCTCGAGTAGATGAAGTTGCGCAGGACCACCAGGGCTACGGCTAGACAGGCCAACACCCACGGCCAGGTAGTCAGTCTGGGAATATTGACCATACCCCGTGCTCCCTTCATGGTGGGAATCAGTTTGTCCGCGTTGTTGAAGAACACGTAGGTAATGATCCCGAAGCCCAGCGTAGCGATGCACAGGTAGTCGTAGGTCAGGTTCAAGAGTGGCAGGCCGATGAGGAAACCGACGAGCCCAGCCAGCACAGCTCCGGACAGCAGGGCGAGAAGAAAGATCGCCTGCTGTGATATGGCCAGAGGCAGGGCCCCCAGCAGCGGAGGCACAAGGGCCAGCACTCCTCGTCGCACCAGCCATCCGCTTCCTCCGCCGACGACGACGATGATCAGCGCGCCTATCAGGAGTATGACCGTCGTAGCCAACACCGAGGCTTCGAAATGAGTCAGCCATTTGGAGAGCTTGCCTTTCAACTGGCTGCGCAGGTGACCGATCTTACAGCGTGAGATCGCCACCGCGGCCAGGATAAATCCCGCTTCGATGGCCAGGACACCGGCCAGCCCTCCGGCTGGGTTTCCACTCCACCCTACGACCCAGTCCTTGGTGATCAGGGCAGAGGAGTAAGCGCCGATGCCGTAGAAAGCTGCGTGGCCCAGAGCGAACAGCCCGGCATACCCGTACTTCAGATTCAAGCCCAGGGCCGAGATGGCCATGAGGGTCCCAAGCATGATCACCTGCCGCCAGTACCCGCTGAGCCATCCTTGATTAGAAGCGAACTGAAATACAACACCGACGATCAGAAAGAACAATACTGCTGTTAGCCAGGTAGGTAGTGAGCGAATCTTCATTCTAGTTTATCCCCTTTACCTACTTTACCTCCTCAAACGGGTCACCGAAGATGCCGGTGGGCTTGATGAGGAGCATGATGATCAGCAACGTGAAGGCGATGCCATCCTTGAGGGTAGAGCCCAGGGGCATGTAGCCTACCGTCATAGCCTCGACTAACCCCATGATCAACGAGCCTACAAAGGCTCCTGGAATGCTGCCGATGCCGCCGATGACCGCCGCCACGAACGCTTTCAAACCGGGCTGAATGCCCATGAAGGTGAAGATCTGGGGGTAAGCGGTGGCGTACAACATGGCCGCCGTCCCCGCCAGCGCCCCGGTCAGGGCAAACGTGGCGGCGATGATGGCGTTGACGTTGATGCCCATCAGCCGGGCGGTGGGTTTGTCGAATGCGCTGGCCCGCATGGCCTTGCCTATTTTGGTGCGTCCTACGATGTACTGTACCCCGAGAAAATACACGATGGAGGTTGCAGCGACGACCAATTGGATGTTGGTGAACGTCACCCCGCCCACGTTCCAGGTCACCAACTTGAAGGGGCGTATGAAAGCGATGTAGTCGGGGCTGAAGACGAACTTCAGAGCGGTGAAGTATTCCAGGAAGATGGACATACCCAGGGCGGTGATCAGGGCCGCGATACGGGGGGCGTCGCGCAGCGGTTTGTAGGCCACGCGGTCAATGATCACCGCCAGGAAAACGCAGGCCACCGTCGCCAGCAGCAGGGCCGGAACGAAAGAGAAGCCGTACTGGGTGATGCCGAAGAATGACACAAATGCTCCCACCATGAAGATGTCCCCGTAGGCAAAGTTGATCAACTTCACCACCCCGTAGACCAGCGTATAACCCACGGCGATCATGGCATACATGAAGCCGAGTTGCAGCCCGTTGAGCATCTGCTGAGTGAAGGTGACAGGGTCTTCAGCCACCAGGTTGCCAATAACCGCAACGATCACACCGGCGATGACTGCGAGTATGCCCCAGCTAAATGCCTTGAGAAGCACCTTAATGAGGTTGTCTCTCATAGCATGTTCTCCTCTCACAACCGAGTAGTGACCAGACTTCGGAAGTCCATAGGTGGAGACTTCCGAAGTCTGTGACAAGCAAAAGCGAAGAGGGGACGGGAGCGCCAGCCCCCTCTTCGCTGTATTGCGTCGGGCTAAGGAGCCACGAACTTCACGAACTCGATCTTGCCGCCGGTGACGTGGTTGATGGCCG
>CAYNWI010000176.1:0-5820 GCA_964400825.1 uncultured Anaerolineae bacterium
GGACTCACTCAATGTTTGAACTCATCTTTCTCGGCACCTCTGCCTCAGCTCCCTCCATCAGGCGGAATCTGTCGGCCACCATGGTTCTGCACAAGGAGTACCGTTTCCTGATAGACTGCGGCGAGGGGACGCAGCGGCAACTGCTCAGGAGCAGGCTGGGATTCAAGCGGCTGGACAAGATTCTCCTCACTCACGGCCACCTGGACCACATCCTGGGCCTGGGAGGCCTGGTGTCCACTTTCAGCCGCTGGGAGGCTATCCCGAAGTTTGAGATTTATGGGGGAACCTGGGCTCTGGAGCGGGTCAGTGACCTCATCTTCGGGGTGGTGTTTCGCGGCGTGAAGCCGCCCTTGCAGATTGACCTGATACCGATAGAGCCAGGGGTCTTGATGGAGGACGACACCTTTGAGCTTTCGGCCTTCGCGGTCACCCATCGCGGGCCAGGCTGCTTCGGTTACACGTTTCGGGAGAAGGAGAAGCGCACCTTTTTGGTTGACAAGGCCGAGGCTCTGGGAGTGCCGGCCGGGCCAGAGCGAGGTCGCCTGGTGCGAGGGGAAACGGTGACTCTGGCTGACGGCACGGTGGTGCATCCCGACCAGGTGCTGGGGCCTCCCATCCCCGGCGCTAAGCTGGTCTTCGTGGGCGATGCGGCCCGTACTGGCAACCTGGTGGAAGTGGCCAGCGATGCTGACGCCCTGGTCATCGAGGCCACCTATCTATCACAAGATGAGAAACTGGCCAGGGAATACGGCCACCTTACGGCTGCCGCAGCGGCAAACCTGGCCCGGCAGGCGGGAGTCAGGCAACTGTACCTGACCCACATCTCCCGCCGCTACCCTGGGGAGGCAGTCCTGGCCGAAGCCATAACCATCTTTCCCCAGACCGTGGTGGCCAGAGACTTCGACCGCTTTCGAATCATCAAAGAGAAAGAGTAGTTTTGTCTCGCAAGAAGGTGACGATTCCCTCCAGATGCCTTTTATCCACTTCGTCGAAGGCATCGTATTCCGCGCTGTCCACGTCCAGAATGGCTATCAGCTCATCCTCGTTGTTGAAGACGGGCACCACGATCTCCGATTTGGAGTGGGGGTCGCAGGCGATGTGGCCTGGGAACTGGTGGACGTCGGGCACAACGATGGTCTCCTCCCTGCGAGCAGCAGCCCCACACACTCCTCGATTGAAACTGATGTGCAGGCAGCCCGGCGTTCCCTGATATGGCCCGATGAGCAATTCCCCCCGCGCTATCACTCGATAGAATCCCGTCCAGAAGAAATAGTCGAAGTTGTGGTGCAAGAGGCAGGCGATGGTGGCCATTGAGGCGATCAAGTCCGTCTCTCCCTCTAAGGTCGCCCTGATCTCTTCCGTCACCCGCCGATAGGTTTCTTCCTTCTGCTCTCTCTCCACAGAATATCCCCCTGGGCCGCACCTACTCAGCCCTCCGACAAAACCCTCCGAGTTCCTCCGAGTTCCCTTGAGCTACCCTGAGATTTGAACAAGAAAGCCAGCCCCGCCAGGGCCAGCCCCGGCAGCGCCCCCCAACAGATACCTCCTGCCGGCTTCTCCGCTTCTGTCTCCTCCACCTCCCCCCGTGGCGGCGCGCCAATGCTCTCGCGCCATTGGGCGTCCAGTTCGTCCTGGTCGAAGCCATAGACTTTCATCAGGGCGTCGTCGGCCAGGGAACCCTCCCCGAAAACCTCCAGCAGCCCGCTCATCTTCTCCTTGCCGTAGGTTTTGAGCAGGAAGTCAACTACACTGTAGACCTCTCCGTAGAAAAGATTGACCTCAGCGGGATTGCCGGTGGGTGCCGTGAGGGAACGGACGGAGAGGAGCCTGTTCTCGCGGATACCCTTCTCCAGGGCCTGGGCGTTGCCGCTCCGCAGTTTCCCCTCATTGTACATAGCCAGCCCTTCGTCCAGCCAGGCAGGTATTTCAGTATAAGGGTTATCGGTAGCCAAATGGACGACAACGTGGGTCAGCTCATGGGCGATGGTAACGTCCACATCCTGGTGAGTGCCGAGCAGGAGCACGATGTCCGGAGCCACTACCACGCCCATGGTGATTATCTGTTCCTCGTAGATCGCGCCCTGCGAAGTGAGAGCCTCTTGCATGTCGGCCTCGCTCTGATAAACGACGATCTTGACCGGCTTCTCCAGCTCCACGCCCACGTTCTCTTCCAACCGGGCCAGGGATGCCACAGCGCTATCCAGCAGCCTTTGACCGAACGCCCGGTCAGCACCATACCAGTACAGGACAACTTTCCCCTCGGTCAGGCTCTGCCAGGTGAAGCGGTCGTCCATGTAAGTGAAAGTGACGAGCTCCGTCTCCAGAGCGTTGCCCGCCGCATCCTGTATCCGCCACGAATACTCGATGTCGGAGCCAGGTGGAATTTCCCCCCGCTGCAATCGCCAGACGTGTTCGGCTTCCACCTGTCTGGCGGGACTGAATTCGGGATAGGCCGAGTTGGTGACAGTCGCACTGCCAACCCTGTAGAACAGAGTAATCTCGTTGATCTCGCTGCTGCTCTCGGCCATCAGACGAAACACGATTTGCTCGGAGAAGCTGTACTCGTAAGTATCGGCGGTGACAGTGATCCCCTCTTGAGCCAGAACTGGAGAGGATACCATGGCCAACAGAACCAATACCAACGCCAGTAAAGCAAACTTTTTTCTCATTCCCTTACTCCTCATTCCGTCACGCAACACGCACCACGCAACACTTTCTAGCTTCACACCAATTATATCACTCTCTCTCAGGTTTGCCAATTCAGGTGAAAGCAGTTATAATCACAGCGTGTCGCTTTGACTACTACAGGAAGGAGATTCGTGGCATGACTATTCCTAAATCCAGTGTCCAGGAGCTAGCCATCAGAGCCCACGAAACGGGAGCTGGCGTGCTGCGTGGCTCGCTTCAGCGCCTCAGTGAGGAAAGAGGGTGGAGCGTAGGGAATGTGCACCTGCGTGACTGGCTGGCCAGATATGAGGGCCGAGATCTGATTCTGATCGCCGCCGTGATCGGGGAAGAGAAAGAATTGCCTGCCAAGACTTGCAGAACGTGCGGTCGGGAGTACAGTGGCAGCGAGTGCCCCTACTGCCGGGAGGCCAGGGAAAGGCTGAGAGGCAGGCAGGGCTAACAGAGCCAGGTTTGCTCAGCCCGGCCGCGGGGATCCAGGCTGAGCAATTTTGGATCCACTGAGGGACGAAACTCCCGCCGCCGTGGTGCAGCAGCGGAAACCACAGGATGGCCTCCCTAACCTGGTCTTTGGAGGGCTTGGCGAACCTGGCAGCCCGCGCAGCCAGGCTGAGTCAGCTGGAGATTTTGCGGTGGGAGAGAAAACGAGTATAATCATAGCCGATGGGATCAGCGGCGGGTGGCAGTTGCTGATCGCCGGGTAAGCTTGATCCAAACTATGCGGAGGAGGTGATTCGATGGACACGCTCGTTAAGGCCCTGGGGCCCGCTTTCGCTGCTGGCTTCGCCGTTCAACAGCTTCTGGAAGTGCTCGATCCCCTCATTATCAAAATCATAGGACAGGCCGACAAGAAGCTGGTTCTCGGCATCGCAGCTTTCGTCCTCGGCCTCGCCCTGGCGTTTGGCACCGGACTGCACGTCCTGGAGCCACTGGGGGTTGCCAACGCGGGCATCTGGGACACCATTGTCACAGGTTTGGTCATCAGCGCAGGCACAGAGGGCATCAACTCTGTCCTGAAGTTCCTGGGTTACAGCAAGGAAAGAGAGAAAGCCATCGCTGCAATAGAGAAGAAGAAGGCAACCACAGAAGACGCCATCGCCCTCGTCGAGAGGAACTAGAAGCCTCAGGTCGAATAACTGTTGCCTCAACGTCAAATGCCCCAAGCAGCCACCTGCCTGGGGCATCATCGTTGTATGGGGGAGTTCGTACTACCCCCAGAGTAACTGGCGCTATGGCGCCGGCGTCTCAGTTGGGGTAGCAGTTGGAGGCACGGATGTCGCGGTGAGAGTAGGTGAGATAGGGGTTGTTGGTGTAGAAGCAGGTCCCGCTTCCTCAACAGGGATGGACAATACTTGACCAACAATGATCAGCCCGGCGTCGCTGAGCTCGTTGGCCTCCATTATTGCTTCAACTGTAGTGTCATACTCTTTGGCTAAACCACTCAGCGTATCGCCCGCCACGACGATGTGAGTAAGAAATGCGGAACCGGCTTGCGACCCTGACGTGCTGGGGACGACCGTACCAGTATGTGTGGGACGCGGCGTGTAGGTAGGAGCTAGTGGCGCAGGAGTGTAGGTTGGGTACGGAGTAGCAGTAGGCATAGCCGCTATTGTTGCCTGTACAGCCTCGGCTACCAGTCGCTCTATCTCAGCGGGGTCGGGAGTGGGTGCAACAAGGTGGCAGGCAGTCACCGTGGTAGCTAACACCAGGCAAATGGATGCCAGCAAGCTTACTCTTTTCATAATCCGTTTTACCCCTTTATTTAGTCGTTGTCGTACTCGATGCTGACTGTTGTTTCGACGTCCGCCTTCCCGATCACAGGCGCTTCACGATCTCATGCCTGTATCCCGGAAAATAGCGGCCGATCACCATGAGATCGAATGAGTGTAGGATTGACTCCTTGGGTTCGCGTTCCAAGAGGAATCGAAATGATTCCGTCACCAGGCTATCAGGGCTCGCTTTGCCCGCGGCCAACTGTTGATAGTCGGCTTTGCGGAGTGTCACCCGGTGGCGACTCTCCCCCTTCCCTTCCTTCACAGTCACCTGGAACTCGTAGCTATCGTCGTGATCCGTTCTCTGCACCTCAATGTTGGCCATGATTCTCCTGGACCTCCTGTCGTCGAGTTACTCACTGGCGTGCAGCAATGGTTCGATGTATTCGTTGATCTCGCTCAGCTTCTCATTCACTGGCCTCTATCAGATCACGGCAGAAAGCGCCATCTGACCACTCACTATTCCTATCTGCCTGGGCATCTCGTCCCAGGTGCGGTCCTTGAGAACTCGGCCAGCGCGTTTCTTTCTGACTCCTCCCCATTGCTTGAAAAAGAAAGGGACGTCGGCCGCATGGCATTGGTCTCTGATATCAACCACCCATTTTTCTTTCATGGGTCTGGCTCCTGGTCCAGACTCGCCACCGACAATGATCCAGTCTATGCCACACAGGTCCAGGTTTGGCAATGGGCCAAGCAGAGGCTCCAGCGAGAGGAACTTGAGGTAGGCGTTCGTTTGCCTGAGATGTTCAATGCGAAATACATAGTCCTGGTTTTCCACGCTGACGCCCATCCACACGTTGGGAGGCCAGTCAATTTCTTGATCAAGCTCGAGCAGTCGCTTGGAGCGCTTGGTGAGTACTTGAAATATATGCCACGAGGCGCGGCGCATGGTATCAAAGACCTCTTGGATGAATTCCAGCGGTACGTCTTTGTGGAAAAGATCGCTCATCGAATTAACAAAGATCATTTGCGGCTTCTTCCACCTCAGCGGCAACTCCAGCATATTCTCGTGTATGGTCAACCTAAAGCCATTGGCGTAATTAGGCTGTCCCATGGCGCGTAGTCGCAGCGCCATGCGTTCGGCGTAGCAATGTCCGCATCCCGGGCTGACTTTGGTACAACCCGTCACCGGATTCCAGGTGGATTCTGTCCACTCGATGCTCGAACGGGCACTCATAGATCATGCTCCTCTCAAACGTGACCCGTCTACCGACCTAGCCGTTCTCTCTACCCCAACTCTTCCAGCGACCGCCGTATCTCCTTCAACTCCCTGTCCGTGATACCCCACAACTCCGCCGCCGCCTCGTCCACCTGCACCTCCACCACCGCCAGGCCAGCCTCGTCGCCTGCCAGCGCCAACTGG
>CAYNWI010000177.1:0-1212 GCA_964400825.1 uncultured Anaerolineae bacterium
GCAGTGACGGCAAGGTGAGATGTTCATCCTGGAGAGGATGAAGAGGCGGGTTTCGGCCCCGGCTTCCTCCACCCCTCGCAACACCTCCCGCAAGAGAGTCTCGGTGTTGCCTCCTCTGCGGGGGCTCCCGGAAATCCCTATCACCTTCATGCTACAACATTTTTGCCAGGCGGCGCATCAGTGCTTTTCGCCGCCACTTCGTTATAAAAAGTCTCCCCGTTCTCCTCGATCTCCGTCGCCCATCTGAGGGCTTCGGCAGCGGCTAAAACAGCCATTCCTACCTTCCTCCTAAATCTCAAGATTATTTGTGGCTACTCACCTGCTCCCGCTGGACCCTAGTCCAGCGGCCTCAGCGGTCGCTTTGGCCCTGGCCAGGCACATGTTTCACAGTTTTTGGCATTGACCATCGTCATTGGAGCAGCGGACTAGGGTCCGCTACGAGCATAAGGTGAGTAGACGATTATTTCTGCTCAACGGGATGCCATCAATCCAGGAACTCGGTAACCTCACCGCCGGGGATGCGTCGCCAGCGCTGGCTGTTGACGTCAAGTATCCGGCGGGGTTTTATCTGCGCACCGTCAGGATAGCCGCGCACCTCCCAGAATCCGGGGACCGAGCGATCTTCCAGCGTGACGGCGACCACGCTCTTGGCCGACTTGTATCCCCACAGGTAGGGGCAGAAGATGCGCACGGGGCCGCCATAGTCGGCATCCAGCGGCTCGCCATCGAACTCGTAGGCCAGCAAGGTGCGCTCTTTCAACGCCACAGCCAGCGGAATGCACGTCGTATAGACCTCGCGGTAGGAGACAAACCGGACGTGGGTGGCCTCCGGCCTGATCCCGGCCACGGCTAGAAGATCGCTGAGACGCACGCCGCCCCATTTGCCCCGCACGCTCCATCCCGACACAGAGGTCAGCCGGGCGTCGGAGATGGATTTGGGCAGGGCGATGATCTCCTCGTAGGCCAGCGTGATCGGCTTCTCGACCAGCCCGCCCAATTCGACCCTCCAGCCCTCAGCTTCCAGAGAGCCTGGATGTCCCTCGGCCCAGAAGATGGGTGTCTGCAGTTCCCCCAACTTGCTCACACTTTACTCCTTTTTCGCTGTTTGCTGATTCACCAAATCCCATTGACAAAGGCAAAATCCTCCAGAGGCAACCGTTCCGGCCGCTCCTTCTCCGACTCCGCCTGTTTCTCGCTGAGAAGAGGGCCTAT
>CAYNWI010000177.1:1312-5812 GCA_964400825.1 uncultured Anaerolineae bacterium
CCACTGCTTTCGAGCTTTCAAACCTCGATCCCCAGAAAAGAGCGGAGGATGAAGCCGACCAAGAAACTCAATGCTGCCACACCAAGACTCAGTCCGGCCATCTCCAGAAAACGGCTCTTGAATGGCACATCCTGGGCCACGGAGGTGTAGTAATTGAAGAAAGCGATGATCAACACCGCAGCCGCCAACGTACACCCCAGACAAACGTAGAAGTTCTCCAGTACCAGATACGGCAGGATGAGGATGAGCACGGTCACGATGTAGGCCCCGCCCGTGTAGATCGAAGCTCGCACCGGGTTCTTGGCGGTCTCTTCAGATTTTGTGGAGAGGTATTCCGATGCTCCCATGGACAAGGCGGCGGCGATGCCGGTGATCGAACCGGTCAGGGCAATCAGCTTCGTGTCTTGAAGCGCCAGGGTGAAGCCGGCCAGGGCGCCGGTCAGCTCCACCAGCGCATCGTTCAGGCCCAACACGATAGAACCTACGTAGCGAAGCCGTTCTTCATCCAGAAGCTCGATCAGCGCGTTCTCGTGTTCGTTCTCATCGCGAATAATGGCCTCGGCTTCCGGGATCGTCTCCCGCAGTTGCTCATAATTGTCCTGAGCATCCTCCTCGCCTTCCTCCATAAGCTTGATCCCGAAGGTGAACCCGAAGATGCGACTGATCAAGTAATACCACCAGATTTTCAGCTTGTGAGGTTCGACGTCCTGCTGGGTGTGGACTCGCCACGCTCGGTAATGCCGGAGTTCGTCAGCGCCGATCTTCTCCAGAATCCGCCTGTTTTCAGGAGATTTGATCGTGCTGGCCAGCCTCTGGTAGATGTGATGCTCAGTGATCTCGTTTTTCTGGTAAACCAGCAGTTGCTCCCGGAGTTCCTCGCTGATATCCATTTTTCCGCTTCTCCCGATGGTAGATTGGAAGCTGGACGTTGGAAATTGGAGGTTGGAGAGTCAGACCTTTCCACTTCTAACCTCCAACCTCCAGAATACTCACTCTTTCATAACGCAGATGGCCTGCGGCTGGCGGATGAGAGGGGCCAGGCTCTCGGAGATCGAAAGCTCTATCTCCTCCCCGGTGGGGCCAACGAAGCCGATGGTCATGTCCTGCCCCAGCACGATAGAGGCGAATTGACGGCCCGAAGCCAGCAGCACTCCGCCGCTGTCGAGGATCGGCGCCTTGAAGACGCCCTTCGTCACCATCGTCTTCACGTGCTCCAGCTCGCTGAAGTTCCCCCGTGGATAGCGGCGGAACAGCAGATTGTAGCGGCTGGGTGCCAGGGCCAGGCTGTAGGGGCCGTGGAAGCCCGCGCCGTCGAGGATGGTCACGGCTTTGATGATGTCCTCGGCGGCCGCGCCGACCTCATCCCACGGCGAGAGTTTCAGCTCGTTCGCGCCCTCCACCGTTAACAGGCCAGGCATGGGCGGCGTTCCCTTGAAGATCAAACCATCCTCCAACTGCGCACACTCGATAGCGGCCTCCGCCACGGCGCTCGTATCGAGCGCTATCCCCTCTCGTTCGTAACCGGCCAGATCTCGCACGCCGAGGGCGAACGTCTTCTGGATCAGCAGAACGGGCAGAAACTCGCTGACGATCAAGCCCGATTCTATTTCGACATCCTGCAAGGGCACTACCTTCAACCCCAGGCCGAAGGGGCCCTCGATGTGCAGCAGGCGACGACCCACCAGTTGGCTTTTGGCCGCTTCCATCATGGCGGCATCCAGCACCTCCCACGTTTCCTCCCCGAAGGGGGCATCCTCTCGCGCCAAGTACTTGTTTGCCATTTCACTTCCTCCTTCCTTTCTCCAGACTTCGGAAGTCTGAACTATCTCACTCCTTCAACGATCCGATAGTCGCCTTCTCACCGCTGGCCGCCGGGGCCGCCTCTTCAGTCCCGCCGAGCTCAGCGGCCATTTCGTCCACCTCCTGAACACCTTCCGCCAGGAATTTGTCCTCGTCGCCGGTCAGGATTTGAAGCAGGCGGGCGAATTCACCGGCGTGAACCCGCTCCTCGTTG
This sequence comes from uncultured Anaerolineae bacterium, assembly GCA_964400825.1. GTDB lineage: Bacteria > Chloroflexota > Anaerolineae > VGOG01 > VGOG01 > CAYNWI01. The sequence goes on from CAYNWI010000177.1 coordinate 3,327, forward strand.
GCGATGTCAATGAGCACCTCCTTGGCCAGGAGATGGTCGGTGGCGTCGGCGTGGGACATGTAGAGGTGGACCGCCTCGTGCTCGGCGGCCAGGTTCAGACGAATCGCCCGGATCAACTCTTCGAGAGTGAGCTTACGATCGGGCACCATTCCAATGAAGGGATTGGGAAACTCAGGCATTTTTCTGCTCCTTTCTTTTTTTCTTCGTTCGGATAATCTAAACCAGCCCGATCTCCTTGCTGCTCTCCCACAGCCCGTGGATGTTGCACAGGGCCAGGGCATGCAGCGTGCCGGGCTTGCTGACCTTCAGCGACGCGGTCACCGCGTGGTGGGTGTAGACGGGACCCTGGTTCGGACCAGCGACGGCCTCGCCGTGGGCATTGAACTCAAAGTGGCCCACATCGTAGGTGAACTTCTCTCCCTCCGGGTGGAAGTAGAGAGTGATCCACCTGATGTGATGCTCGGTGGTGTTGGGATGGGCGATCTCCTTCCCCAGGCCGACCTTCACTTCAAACACCTCGCCCGCCTTCACCTGGTCTGGACACTCGATGACCGGCACGTGCTTCTCTTTCTTCCAGTCAGCTCTCTGGATGCGTTCGCCTAACTCTGTCATAGACGTACTCACCTCCTGTCGTTTAATGTTCATTGGAATCGGGACTGTAAGCTCGTTTCTTATGATCTCCGTATCTCACCTCCATTCCTCTCAAGTGACCTGCTTGAACTGCTTCCGGGGAGCATTGCAGATGGGGCATCGGTCGGGAGCCTTCCCCTCGGCGACGTAACCGCACACCTCGCAGACGTAGTAAACCTGCGCAGTGTCCGCCACCAAATGCCGAAGAGCATGCTTGTAGAGAGTTGCGTGCCTCTCCTCCACGTCCCGCGCCTGGCTAAAGGAGACGGCAGCCTGCCGATCCCCCTCCTCCTCCGCCTCCCGGATGAATTGGGGGTAGAACACCCCGCCGGCTTTCTCCTCCCGCTGGAAAGAAGCCTGCAAGTTGGTCTCGGTGTCTTTAACCACCACCTCTCCCAGGAGCTTGAGGTTACGAACGGTATGCACCCGTTCGGCCTCGGCCACCGCCCTGAAGAGGGCTGATATCTGGGGAAAACCCTCTTCCTCCGCCTTTTCGGCGTAGGCCAGCAGGCGGAAGTGGGCCTTGGCCTCGCCCACGAAGGCCTCGTAAAGGTTGCGACTGGTCTTTTCTCCCATCACCTTGACCCCTGCAGTTTTGATCTCGCCAGAATTATACACCAAAATCTCAAAATTCGCCAAAGCCGTCTATTCGAGCAATGCCTGCAGCGCCACCGGATCGGTGACCGGGGAACGGCAGGCGGAGTCAATGCAAACGTAAGCGGTGGCGCGCCCCTCGACCTGGTTTCGGTTCTGCAACAGGGGGACGGCGGACTCCTCAGGGACACCCAGCGCCAGGATCTGGTGGGGGAGATAGCCAGTAATGCTGACAGCGAGCAGAGCGCGGGTGTCGGCCGCCTCAGGACCGCCCATGATGGCAATCTCGCGGGGATGCGACAGTGTGTAATCCAACGCGATCAGCCATTGGCCGAAGCCCAGTGGGTGCCGGCCCAGCATCGGCTGCATCTGAACGAGGCTGCGACGGGCCAGTTCGGCGTAGCGCGGGTCGGCGGCCAGCCCCGCCAGGCGCAGCAACACAAAAGCGGCCATGGCGTTGCCGGAGGGAACGGCGTTGTCCTGCAGCTCCCTGGGGCGGGTGATCAGCGCCTCGTGGTCATCACTGGTGTCGAAAAAGCCACCATCGGGAGCTTGGAAATGAACGATCATCGTCTCGGCTAACTCTTGAGCGGCCAGGTACCAACGCGGCTCGAAGGTGGTCTGGTACAGCTCCAGCAGCCCGACGACGAGGTGGGCGTAGTCTTCCAGGTAACCGTTGATTTTGGCCTCCCCGTCTTTCCACGTGTGGTACAGGCGGCCATCCTCGCCCCGTAGCTCGTGCAGCAGAAAATCGGCGTTGCGCTCGGCGATCCGGCGATAATCGTCGGCCTTCCCCCCCTCTTCCAGGGTTGGGAGAGGGGGTTGGGGGGTGAGGGCTCGCGCGGCCTCGGCGAAGGCGGCCAGCATCAACCCGTTCCAGGAGGTCAGCACTTTCTCGTCGCGCCCCGGATGCACCCGTTGCTCGCGGGCCGTAAATAGCTTGCGCCGCGCCTCAGCCAGCTCTGCGCGTGGGCTCGCGAAGCTGGCAAGTTCCAGAATGTTTCGGCCTTCAAAACCATGTGCTGAGCCTGTCGAAGCATTGCCCGCCTCGGTGACACTGTACGCGGCCATGAACGCCTCAGCTTCCTGACCCAGCAGGTCGCGGATTTCAGCCGCCGTCCAGACGAAAAACTTGCCCTCCTCGCCCTCGCTGTCGGCGTCCTGGGTGGAGTAGAAGCCACCAGCCGGGTCAGTCATCTCTCGCACGACGTAATCGAGGGTCTCTTCGGCGATGGCGCGGTAGAACGGCTGGCCGGTCACCT
>CAYNWI010000178.1:0-5786 GCA_964400825.1 uncultured Anaerolineae bacterium
TCGCGGGGGCGTCGGCCAGCTCTTCGATCCTCCGCACGTAATCCAGGGCCTCCTGGGGTAGATCGGACAGGGCCCTGACACCACGGATGTCCTCGCTCCAGCCCGGCCACTCCTCGTAGATGGGCCTGCACTCGGCCAGCACCTCCGCGCTAGGCGGGAAGCTCTCCAGGCGCTCTCCACGATAATCGTAGGCCACGCAGATTTCGATCGTCTCCAGGCCAGTTAAAATATCCAGCTTGGTGATGGCGATCTCCGTCAGGCCGTTGATTTGGGCCGCGTAGCGCAAGGCCACCCCGTCCAGCCAGCCGCAACGCCGGGGCCGGCCGGTGGTGGTGCCATACTCGTCCCAGGGCTGCTCCCCCGTCCCCCGCAGCCGGTCGCCCGTTTCATCGAGCAGTTCGGTGGGCATGGGGCCGGCTCCCACCCGCGTCTGGAAGGCCTTGACCACCCCGACGATGCGCTCGATGTGCCTGGGGCCGAAGCCCAGTCCGGTCAGCGCGCCTCCGGCGATGGGCGAGGAGCTGGTCACGAAGGGATAGGTCCCGTGGTCGAGATCGAGCAGTGTGCCTTGCGCCCCTTCGCAGAGCACTCTCTTTCCCGCCCGCAAAGCTTGGTGGAGGATAGGCGAAGTGTCAGCCACGTAGGGAGCCAGCCGCGCGGCGTAGTCCGCGTACTCCTCCGCCACCTCGTTGGGATTCAGGGGAGGCTGCTGGTAGATCCGCTCCAGAAGGGCGTTCTTGGTCTCCACCGCAGCGCGTACCTTCTCCACGAAGGCCCTCTCGTCGAGCATGTCCCAGGAGCGCAGGCCCGCCCTGGCCACCTTGTCGCCATAGGTAGGGCCGATCCCCCGCCTGGTAGTGCCGATTTTCCCCCCGCCCAACGACTTCTCCGCAGCGCCGTCCAGAGCCACATCGTAGGGCATAATCAAATGGGCCCTGGCGCTCAGCTTGAGTCGCTCAGGCGAGACATCAACGCCCCGCCTGGCCAGCTCCTCTATCTCCCCGCACAACGTCCTGGGATTCACCACCACCCCGTTGCCGATGATGCACGTGGTGTGGGGATAGAGAATCCCTGAGGGCACCAGGTGCAGGGCAAATCGCTCCTCACCCACGGTCAGCGTGTGGCCGGCGTTGTCGCCTCCGTTGTAGCGGGCTACGATGTGCACCTCGGCGGCCAGCAGATCGGTTATCTTTCCCTTTCCCTCGTCACCCCACTGGGTGCCGACAATTACTGTAACAGGCATTTTCTCTCTCCCCCCAATAGCTAATATCCAATACCCAATATCTAGTTATTGGATATTGGATATTGGCGAACTCCCAGTATCTCGACGGCCAGGCGGGCGTAGACCCTGGCGGCGGCCACGACGTCGGCCAGGCGGATCTGGTCGTCCACGGTGTGGGCGAAACGCTCCTCGCCGGGGCCGAAGCCCACCGTGGGGATGTTGGCCCTCCCCATGGTGTAGACCCCGTCGGTGGAGAAGGCCCATTGGCCGATCCTGGGCCGATAACCTAACGTCTCTCGGATGGCCCGGGTTGTGGCCTGCACCAGAGGGTGATCCTGATCCAAAGCCCAAGGGGGATAGAACTCCTTGGCCCGGCACTCGTAGCCGGTGTAGCTGGTCGCTCGATACTCAGTGACATTCACTCTGGCCTCGACTCCCTCACGGGCGATTATACCCTGGATCTCGGCCAGGGCCTTGGCCTCGGTATCACCCAGGGTTAGGCGGCGGTCAATGTAGAAGGTGCAAGTGTCGGGGATGGCGTTGCGGCTGGCAGCGGAGCTCTCAATCTGGGTGACGGCAATGCTCCCCTGGCCCAGGAAGGGATCACTGGCCAACTGAGGGGCCAGAAGCTCGATGCCGAAGATCAACCGAGCGGCGTCGTAGATGGCGTTCCTCCCGTGCTCAGGAGTGGAGGCGTGACAGGATCTGCCCCGGACAGCGACCTTCATTTCTACGCGCCCCCGCTGGCCTCGGCTGATCTGCAAATTCGTGGGCTCCCCCAGGACGACGAAATCGGGCCTGATGCCCTCTTCCTCGACCAGCGCCTGCATCGCCAGGCCTTCGCAAGGCTCCTCCTGGACGACGCCCACCACCCAGAGCTCGCCAGCCAGTTGAATGTCGGCGTCAATGAGGGCCTTGGCTCCGTAGACCATAGCCGCCAACGAGCCCTTCATGTCACAGGCCCCCCGGCCGTAGAGCACCCCGCTCTCGATCTGGGCTCCGTAGGGATCGCGGGACCAAGAAGCAGGGTCGCCGACGCCTACGGTGTCCATGTGGCCGTTGTAGATGAGCCTGGGGCCAGTGTCATCACCCAGGCAGCCGATCACGTTTCCGATGCGGTCGCGCTTCACCTGGGGGAAGCCCACTCGTCGCATCTCCTCCGCCAGACGCTCGGCCACCGCCTTCTCCTCGGTCGAGGGACTGGGGATACGGACCAAATCCTGGAGGAAACCCGTTAAGTTACTGCGGTCTTGTGAAGATAAATCAAACATATCTCAAATCCCCATTTCCAGTTTTCAGCTTCCAGCTTCCAGTTTCCAAATTCAATATGCGCCTCTGCCGGCCAGGACGGCGGGAAAGGTCTTCAGGGCGATCTTGAGGTCCAAAAGAGGCGACCAGTTCTCCAGGTAGTAGATGTCCAGCAGGCACATCTCATCGAAGGTGAGCTGGCTGCGGCCACTGACCTGCCAGAGGCCGGTGATGCCTGGCGAGATCTCCAGGCGCCTGCGGTGCCACTCCTGGTACCGCTCCACCTCCGAAGGTAGGGCCGGGCGGGGGCCGACCAGGCTCATCTCCCCCCGCAAGACGTTATAAAGCTGGGGGAGCTCGTCTATGCTGGTGCGACGCAGGAGCCTGCCCACTCGAGTACAGCGTGGGTCATCACGGATCTTGAAAGTGACGCCCACGACTTCGTCCCGATCTGCCAGTCGATGACGTTCTCCTTCGGCCCCCTGGCGCATGGAGCGGAATTTGTAGAACACAAACCGCCGCTCCCCCTTGCCCACCCGCGTCTGTTTGAAAAGGGCAGGGCCTGGAGAATCCAGTTTGATGCCCACGGAGATGAGAAGCAGCAGAGGGGAGAGAAGAATCAATCCTGCCAAAGAGACAACGATGTCGCTGGCTCGCTTAAGGGCCAGGTTCCATCCGGTGATGGATACTTCCTTGACGCCGATAATGGGGATACCGCTCAGGTCCTCGATGTCCACCCGACTGAGGGCCAACTGAAACAGGTCGGGCACGATGCGAGCCCGGACGCGTTCCCGCTCGCACTGACGCATGATGCCCAGAATCTTACGGTGATGCATCCAGGGCAAAGTGATAATGACCTCGTCAATGGCCTCTTCTTGTATGACTTGGGGCAGGTTGTTAATCCCACCCAAGGCCTTGAAGCGGCCGATGTCGGTCCTGTTCTTCTCAGGATCGTCGTCAACGAAGCCAATGACCTGGTAGCCCCACTCGGGCTGGGCCACGATGTTGCGCATCAGCCTGCGGCCCACTTCCCCTGCTCCGACGATGAGCAACCGATCCACCCCCAGGCCCCGCCGCATGCGGCTTTCCCAGACCCAGCGCTTGATCAGGCGGCCGAGAGAGAGCAGGACGACGATGATCACCCCCGCCCAGAGGAACATCAGACGCGAGTAGACCAGGGGCTGGAACCAGAAAGTAATGGCCATGGTGATGAGGATGCCTGTGGTGGTGCCGCCGAAAAGAGCGTAGACCTCATCGAGCCAGGAGGCGCTGCGAGGCTGATCGTAGACTCCTCCCAGCTTGTAGGCGATCATCAAAAGAGCTGTTAACACCAGCGCGAAGGGGATGTAGTCCCGGAAGGGAGCATTGTAGGCAGGATCCACGGAGCGAAACCACTGCAGGTCATAGCGCACCCAGTAGGCGGCAGCAAAGGCCAGGTTAATGAGCACCACGTCCATCAAGGCCATTAGCGTTGACGCCAATCGCCGATATCGCTCAAACATTCCCGCACTCCATCATGCGACGGTAGACTTGCACCGTCTCCTGAGCTGTTTTCGTCCAGGAGAAATCCCTGGCCCTCTGCAAGCCCCGCTCCCTCATCTCCTGGCGGAGACCCGCGTCGCTCAAAGCGCGCCTCATGGCCTCTGCCAGCCCCTCGACATCCAGTGGATCCACAGTCAGCCCCGCCTGGCCCACCACCTCTGGCAGCGACGACGTGTTGGCCACGACCACCGGCGTCCCGCAGGCCATAGCCTCCAGGGGGGGCAGCCCGAAACCCTCGTAGAGAGAAGGGTAGACAAAAAGCTCCGCCGCGTTGTACCACAGAGGCAACTCGCTGACGGGGATGTAGCCTGGAAACATCACCTCGCTATCCAGACCCAGCTCCTCCACACGAGCGAAAATGTCCTCGTAAAACCAACCCTTAGCCCCACCGATGACGAGCCTCAAGTTTGCCGGTTGGCAAGTGCGCAAGCTCGCAAAGGCTTCGATGAGCCTGGCAACGTTTTTGCGCGGCTCGATGGTGCCCACGAAGAGGATGAAACGCTCCGGCAGTCCCCGCTTCGACCGGAAAGCAGCCACCTCCCCCCGTTCCCCCCAACTTTGGGGGGGCAGGGGGGCCAGGGGATGGAAGGCCTCGTCTATCCCACAGTAGACCACCTCGACCTTCTCAGGCGAAACCCCCAGCAAGCGGACCACGTCCCGTTTGGTGCTTTGCGAGATAGCGATGATACGCCTGGCCCTCCTGGCTGAGAGGCGGGTGAAGAGGCTGAGATAAAAACATTTAGAGCGCTCGAAACTCTCAGGGTAGAGGAGAAAACTGAGGTCATAGATCGTCACCACCGAAGGACAAGGCGAGAGCAAAGGCGTGACGAAAGCCAGGGCGTGAAGCAAGTCCACCCCCTCTTTCCGCAAAGCAAAGGGTTGAACCACCTGTTCCCAGAGGATCCTGACCACGGGCTTGGAGGTAGGCAGCCGCGAAAGCTTCAACTCTAGCCCCGGACTGGTGAACTGCCCATCGCCGATGAAGGCCGTGTAGCGGTTATCGTGATCCACGCGAGGCAGATGGGTGAGCAAATTATAGATGTACCAGTTGATGCCCGCCCCGCGATAGGTCTCCGCCAGGGACAGGAGGTGGGCGTTCAGGCCGATGTGCATTTCTTCTACTCAGAAACTTGCTTGTCATTGCGAGCCGAAGGCGAAGCAATCTCCTCCCAGCAGTAAGGGGACTGCATTTCAGCCATATTTTAGCATCATTAATCAACGGGGGCAAGTATGCACTGTGAGAGCGTTCGGTAATTCCCTCACTCGCCCGGAGATTCATCTCCGGGCTAAGTTTACGAAGGCCGTCGGCCTGACATGACGCGGCCCAAGAGTTCGGATCACGGAATCACGGAAGGTACGGAGTCGCGGAACTTCCGTGTTCCCGCACTCTCCGTGTTTTGAACGACTCTAACTCACGGTACACCTGGTATGTCTCCGCCGCCACCTGGGCCTGGGTGTAGTGGGCCAGCACCCGCTCTCGGCCTTTTCGAGCCAGCTCGTCTCGCAAAGCTGGAGCAGCTATCAGTTGGGACAGCCTGGCCCACAAAGCTCGCTCGTCGCCCTCGGCGAAGATCATACCCGCTTCGCCGACGACGTTGGGGATCTCCCCTGAGTCCGACCCCACCACCGGCACTCCGCAAGCCATAGCCTCGATCAACACCCGCCCGAACTGCTCCTTCCAGTTGGGCCTGGTCAGCGAGGGCAGGACCAGGGCGTCCAGTTGGCTGTAATAGCCCGGCATCTGAGTGGAAGGGATGGGGTCCTCAAAACTCAC
>CAYNWI010000179.1:0-5771 GCA_964400825.1 uncultured Anaerolineae bacterium
CGCCGCGTCGCCGGGTCCAAAAGCAGGCGCAACGGGACCTCCAGCAACTCGGCCACTTCTTGGGGATCGGGTTGAAAGGCGGGGCGTTGGGGTGTGTAGGCGACGAAGGGATGAACGATATTGTGGCTGGGCGGGACGTAGAGGGGCGTGAGGGAGCCGAGAAGCTCCAACCCGTCGGTGACGATGCCGATCTCCTCCTGAGCCTCTCGCAGCGCGGTCTCCTGGAGCGAACCATCCTCTTCCTCCCACCCGCCTCCGGGCAGCGAGAGCTGACCGCTGTGGTGATTCAGGCTGGCCGTGCGCACGGTGAGCACCAGGTGGAGCACGCCGTGCATGGGATACAGGAGCAGCAGCACCCCGGCTTGACGGGCTTTGACGCCGGGGGGCGGACTGAACGGGCGAGGGCGCGGCGCCATGGTGATCTGGGCCTCGAGGCCGGGCAGCGGGCCACGCATCGCGGCGCGGACGAGTTCGATGGTAGGAGTCGCAGCAGCGCTATTCGTCATTCCTCAGCAGCTTCCGTATCAAATGGTTGGCATCGTGGGCAAATAAAACTGCTGGTGCTGCCGGTCTTGATCTTCTCAATCGGTGTGCCGCACACCGGGCAAGGCTGGCCCTCGCGGTAGGCGACCAGGAAGAAGCTCCCGTCCCAGCGGCCCTTTTCGCCGTGCAGATCGCGCTCCCACGCGCTGCCGCCCAGGTCAATGCTCTCCTGCAACGTCTCTCGGAGCGCCCGCCACAGGGCAGTGATCTCGGCATCGTCCAGCGTGTTGATGGGTCGCAGCGGGTGGATGCCCGCCTTGAACAGCGGGTCCTGAACGTAGACGTTGCCGAGGCCGGCGATGCGCTGCTGGTTGAGCAGGAAGGATTTGATGGCTCCACGCCGTCCCCGCAGCAGTTCCTTGAACTGGTCCAGCGTCAGGCTGAGGGCGTCTGGGCCAAGCTGTGCCGTCGGCAAATGGTCAGCCAACTCGGCAGCAAAATGGGCGTAGCCGAACCACCAGAAGTTGACGGCCAGACAGACGCCGTCGTCGAAACCGAAGATCAGGCGATACTTCTCTGGCAGCGTGTCACGGGTGGTGAGCAAAATATCGCCGCCCATGCCCAGATTCAGCAGTAGCCAGCCCTGGGTCGTCTCGACGAAGAGCCACTTGCCGTGATGGGTCACATCGAGCAGCCGCGCGCCGGCCAGCGCGTCCACGAACGCTTCTTCCGGAACATTCAGGCACTTGGGCTGCAGCACCTTGATGTCAGTGAAAGTCTTGCCCACCAGTTCCGTTTTCATCTGACGGGCCAGGACGGTGATTTCAGGCAGTTCTGGCATGGGCCTCGCTCCTCCTCTACCTATCTTAAGTTCTCACCAGCAACACTCCCAGCAGAATCAGCACCAGACTACCCAACATGGTCGCGTCCAGGGATTCATGCAACACCAGTGCCCCCAGCATCAGCCCGTTGACGGGAATGATGTATGTTACCATCGTGACAAAGGTAGCGCTGGTCCGCTCGATGATGGTGAAGTAAATGACGTAGGCCATGACCGTCCCCAGGACGGCCAGCACGATCCAGCTCACCAAAACTGGCAGCGACGGCGACAGGTCAAAAGGACAGTCTATCAGCAAGCTGGCAGGCAGCATATAGACCGTGCCCATTGTCAATTGTCCCGCTGTCGAGACCAGCGGTGGTTGTCCCCGTAGCCGGCTGCGGATGTAGATGGCTGCTCCAGCGTAGCAGAGGGAAGAACCGACAATCGCCAACTGTCCCAGCAAATTGGCCCGCAATCCCTGACGCAGGTCGGGCAACATCAGGATTCCTACTCCCACAAAGCCAATGACCACCCCGATGATTTTGGCTATGGTGACTCGCTCGTCGTCGGTGAGGAAGTGGGCCAGGATGACGGTGAAGACAGGGGTGGTGGCCTGCAACAGCGACGCCAACCCACTGGAAATGTATTGCTCGCCCCAGGAGATGAGCGAGTAGGGCACTGCCATGCCCACAAAACCCAGCACGGCGTAAGCGCCCCACATCCGCCGACGGCGGGGCAAGGAGAGTCCCTGAGCGCGTAGAATGCCCCATAAAATAATCGTCGCCAGGGTCAACCGTCCGGCCACCAGGGTAAGTACCGGCACCTCGGCCACGATGACCTTGATAAACAAGTAGGAGGCCCCCCAGATTGTGCCCAGCATCAACAGCAACAAGAGATTCATGTAACGTCCTTTGGCAAGAATGAAATGCGGCGTTGGCGTTGTTCAGGGACTTGACAAAATCCAGCTATCAATGTTATCATCAGGTAGCGAGCCGCCGACCACTATCCAGTTCGTAGCAAAGGAGCGTCATGCCAGACCTCTACCCGCTATCCGATGAAGTCAAAGTGAACATGCTGCGCAAACTGGCCCTGTTCTGGGACGGCCAGTGGTTTCTGAAAACGGTGGACGAATTCGGGCTGGAGGCCGCCGTCCGCCTGAACGCCAGAGTGCGGACCGCCTTTGGCCGCATCGAGATGCGCACCCTGCTGCGCGCCCTGGGCAAACGCCGCGCCGACGACCTGGCCGACGCCATCCGTCTGATTGCCACCTATGGTGAGGTGCTCATGGGTGGCGTCCTCCGGGCCGATTTCCAGATGACAGCTCCCACCCAGGCCGAAGCGCTGATTCACCGCTGCGCAGCCTACGCGGGCGCCAAGTTGGCCCGCCTGGAGCGGGTGGACCAGGCCTGCGTGGCCTGCGAAACCCTGTGGGAGGCCTGGTTCGAGGTGCTGCTGCCCGACACTCCGGTGACCGTTCGCTATCCCATGCGGCAGGGCAAAGGCGATCCCCATTGCCATTTCATCATCACCCTGCCCGCTGACCCTGAAGGGAAGCCTCGCTGATGCCTGGTCTCCTCTGCTGCCATACGAGAGGCCAAGCATTATCTCTTTGTCAACAATCACTTAATCCCGTGTCCACTCCTCTAGGCGCGCCTCAGAATTCTGGATCAGTTGCGCGGCGTAGGTATCCATAGGCATAGTCATTCCATTCCCACTAACTTGCCGGTGGCGAGCCAGCAATGCGTCGAGAATGTGCAAGATGACGTACTCATTCATGCCGGCGATCACTGGAGCACTTGCTAACCGTCGTATCCAAAAGTCTATGGTTCCCCAGGTACATGGGCAGCCTGGCGCGATGTCATAGGAAGCATCGGGATGTGTGAAAACCAGCCCCCCCTTGATTCGGATCAATGCCGGCGGAAAAGCGCTCAACCAGGGAACTCGACGGTGCAATGTTTCTGCTACGTCATCGGCCATCCGCTGCCACTGTTGATCGGGCGGCTGCCCAATCTCCAGTGATTCTGTAACCAGGTTGCCGCCACGCTGGTAGTACGACTTTTCATGCGACCATCCCCCATCATGCCAGCTTATTCTCCCGCTCCAGTACTTGACCTCAAAGACCCAAACCCCCTTCGGTCCGACCACTGTCACGTCCACATCGTCACCCAGTCGTTGCCGCAGGCGGTAGATGATGCAGGAAGAATCGCCCTGTAATCTTTGCAAGCTTTCCACAAAGTCATTCTCACCGGTGAAACCTTCGTAAGGTGCGCGAGTGGGCAACTGTCCTCGAAGTCCCTCACGCCAGGGCGGCAACAAAGGCGGGAACAGTTTAGATTTCAGAGGCTCCCGCAACGGGTGCTGTGGCGGCTTTGGAGATGAAATGATGGCCTTCCATAGCCAAATAGTCCCCAACAGTCCCCCACCTACTACCCCCATCAGCATCAACAAGGATGCCAGCCACTCCTGGCTCCCTCTCAGCAACAGTCCCGCCAGAAACATTACAGCGGCCACGACAGAGCCAGTTGCCAGCCTGGGCTTCAAATTCGTCATTTTGCGACGGTGCTGGCTGCGCTCGACCTCATAAGCCCCCCGTCGGTGCGCATAGGCTCTCAGCAAGCGAGGACGCCATTTGCTTTGTAAAGCAGCCTCCCGAACTCTGTCATAGCCGCTGACCAGATCTGTAAGGCGAGTGTCTACGAGAATCATCGGCCCATCCAATCATATTTTTTTAGTTGTCTAACCGTACACGAACATCCGGACTGCCCCCAGGTACCGGGACATTCCGATCATCATCAAGTCATTGCACGACCTGGTACTCCGCCTCGCTCGTTGCTCCCACTCCCAGCTCCACCGCCCGCCGGATCATGGTCAGCTCCCACGGGCTCTTCTTCAGGCTGTGGCCCGGATAGCTCTGGATGACCTTCAGAGCCTCCACGTCAATAGCGACGCGGTCGCCCGAAGCGAGGATCAGGTTGGGCTCACGCAGTTCTCCGCTGGATGGGCCGCCGGAGATGAAACAGCGGCGGCCGTCCACGATGATCAAATCCGGCGCGATGGCCAGATTGAGCTCGGCCAGCTTCTCGCTCAATCGCCAGAGGTGCATCCCCACCCGGTCCCGTCGTCTGACGAAGCCCATAGCCAGCTTGAGGCTCACGGTGAAATCCGCAAAGCGATGAGTTTTCAGGCAGCAGACGTAGACGATCTTTTCGGCCTCAAGCCCTGTTCTGGCCAGAGCGACCTTCCTGAGGCAGCGCCCGCCGGTCTTCACCGTCACCCACTCGCCCTCATCGAAGATCACCACCTCGGCCCCGGCCTCTTCGGCCGCCTGGAGCATGCCTGCTTCTCGCAAGGTGTCCCTGGTAGACAGGCTGATCATCAAGGACTCGCCCAGGACGACCTTGCCCGCCCCGTGCTCGTAGAGCAGCTCGATGACCGCCTTGACGAACTGAGGGTCGCTGGAGGCCGGCGGCGGGTCGGCGGTGTTGAAGTTGGCCTTGACCAGAATCGTGTCGCCTGGCTCCACCAGCCTCTGGAAACCGCCGATGGCAGCCACGGCCTGGCCGATGTTTTGCCTCAGGTCTCCGTCGCACTGCACCTTGCTGACCAGGGCCTTCCCTTCGTCGGTGAAGACGTTCTCCTTCATTGCTCTCTCCGAGATGTGAGCGATTCGGGTCCGGCTGTCTCCCTCAAGGATAAACCCCCGTCAACAAATGTAACGACGGGGGCTTCGTGATCTGACGACATTCGGCCTCCCGAGCAAGGGTATCAACCAAGGTGCTCCATAAACTCGTCAGGTGTTACCCCGGCCTGCCGCAGAATACCCCGCAATGTGCCGATTGCCAGTTCACGGTGTAAAGGAACCACGCATCCGACAGCACCTTCCGGCGTTTGCTTCTTGAGCACAACGTGACTGCCGCGCTGCCGGATCTTCTCAAAGCCTAGACGTTCCAGTACACGGATGGCTTCTTGTCCCGACATCCTGCGCAACTTAGGCATACGCTGCTGCCTCAAAGGTAGTCATCAGTGGCCGGGTAACTGTGGGCACAGGAAACTCTTCCAAGTAGAGTTCTGTTGCTTCTTTCAGGTTAGCGACAGCTTCCTCGATCGTGTAGCCCTGGCTAACGGTTCCGACTTCAGGACATTCTGCAACGTAGATGTCTTCCTCTCTGTGAATAACGGCCGTGAAAGTTCGCGTAACCATTTGCACCTCCCGAAACAAATTATACCTCAGTTGGCTACTCATGGCAAGGCGAGAACCAGGAATTTTACTTCTCCGCCTTGTCCAGGTCCTGGTAGATGTCCCGAGTGAAATCTCAGGTCAAATAATCAAGGCTGATCGGCAAGGAGAGTTCTAGCGTGCCAATCATCTGGACGCCCACGCGAGCTTTTCGTGGAACACATTCGAGCAGATGACCGCCCTGTCGCAAATCCGCGCATCATCATCAATCACTGCGACGCGCCCCTCAGA
>CAYNWI010000180.1:0-2947 GCA_964400825.1 uncultured Anaerolineae bacterium
AGGCGACATCTGCGACGCGGAGAAGGTGGACGAGGTGATGCGCGAGCACGAGATTGACGCCCTCGTGAACTTCGCTGCGGAAACGCATGTGGACCGCTCGCTGATGGAGGCGGGCAGCTTCATCCAGACCGACGTCTTCGGCACCTACATTCTGCTGGAAGCCGCCAAGAAGTACCAGGTCGAGCGCTACCATCAGGTCTCGACGGACGAAGTCTACGGCCAGGTACTGGAAGGCTCTTCGCTGGAGACCGACCCGCTCCTGACGCGCAGCCCCTACGCGGCGAGCAAGGCTGGGGGCGACCTCATGTGCTACGCCTACTTCGTCAGCTTCGGCGTGCCGGCCACCATCACCCGCGGTTCCAACAACATCGGCCCTTACCAATATCCGGAGAAAGTGATCCCCCTCTTCATCACCAACGCCATTGACGACATTCCCCTCCCTCTCTACGGCGATGGCCGGCAGATGCGCGACTATCAGTACGTGAGCGATCACTGCGAGGGGATAGACGTGGTGCTGCACAGGGGCCAACCGGGCGAGATCTACAACCTGGGCACCGAGGTGGAGACTTTTAACATTGACATGGCCAGGATGGTCCTCAAGCTGCTGGGCAAGCCGCAGAGCCTCATCCAGCACATCACAGACAGGCCTGGCCACGACCGTCGCTATTCCCTCAACTGCGACAAGATCAAAGCCCTGGGCTGGCGCAGCCGCCACACTTTCGAACAGGCGCTGGAGAAGACGGTTCAATGGTACGTGGACAACGAGTGGTGGTGGCGCAAGATCAAGAGCGGGGAGTACATGGAGTATTATCGCCGGCAGTATGAGGGGAGGGAGATAGTTGGATATTAGAGATTGGATATTAGAGGTTGGAGGTTGGAAGTAGAGGGTAGCTGAATGCAAAAACCGCCGAGGTGGAGCCTCGGCGGTTTCTATTCCTGGTGGCTATTCTTCATCCGTGCCAAAAGTTATCACCAGGGTATCCCCATCGAACCTGGCGCTTTGAACGTCCAGGCTGGCCAAGACGCGAGGCAGGATCAGGTTGCGCTTGCGGTTGCCGATGTGCACGATGAGCTCATCACGGGAACGGGTCAGCTCCAGATCTTGCTTCTCCACGAAAGGCAGCGCCAACCTCAAGATATACCGCCCGTCCTTCTTTTCCACGCTGTGAGTCTGGCCCACGAAGTAAATCTCGGTTGGGTCGCTGTCGTCGTAGATGCTCTCGGCCATGCGCCGCAGCATGTCCAGCCCTACCACCTCCTGATCGAAGAGGGGCGCCTTGAGAATTGGCAGGGGTGAGAAAGCCTCCTCGATCATAAGGCTGTATTTCTCGTGGCTCTCCTTCCAGGAGTCGAAGTAGCTGTCTTGCACCCGGGCCGGGATCAGCCGATTGGAGATCACGGCATCGGTGAGGTAGCCGTAGAGATTGAGGTAGGCAAAGGTGCGCTGCGCTTCTTTGATGACCATCTTCTCAGGGTTCAGCACCAGGCGCACCGAAGCCTTCTGGGGATCGGACAGGAGGTCGTGCATGCGGGTCAGTTGCGTGATCAGCTCGGCGATGGTGTCGAACAGCTCTTCGTCAGGGATGGGCAGGTCCGTCACCGCTCGAATGAGGGGACGACTGAGCTGCACCGCTTTGCGCTCGAGGGGGAATATCTTTTCCAGATACCAACGGGCTACCTCAGGAAAAGAAAGCAATTGCAAAGTGGCACCGGTGGGGGCGCAGTCCACGATGATGACCTCGTAATCGCAGTCGTCGTGGAGATGGACGATCTGCAGGAGGCTGGCCAACTCTTCCATGCCCGGCAGGACGACCAGTTCTTCGGCGATCAGATCATCCAGTCCCCTCCAGGCCAGGACCGTGGCGAAGTATTTCTGGACGTTGCCCCAGTACTTGTCCATCTGGTAGAGGACATCGAGCTCCTGGCCCCACAGGTTGGGCGCCACCAAAGTTGGCTCAGGCCCCAGAGGGAGATCGAAGCTATCGGCCAGGCTGTGGGCCGCGTCGGTGCTGATGACGATGGTACGATAGCCCAGGTCGGCGCAGCGCAAGGCCGTGGCCGCCGCCACGCTGGTCTTGCCCACGCCGCCTTTGCCAGTGTAAAGGATAATGCGCATGGTACCTCCGAATTCGACTGACTACATCGAGCCCATCGTCAAAGCCATCAGAGCCTTTTGCACGTGCAGGCGGTTCTCGGCCACGTCGTAGATCACGGAGCGGGGGCCGGAGGCAACCTCGTCGGTTACCTCGTGTCCCCGGTCCACGGGCATGGGATGGGTGAACAGGGCGTCGTCGGTGAGGGCCATCTTTGCGGCGTCGCAGATCCACTGCGGGTATCGCAGCGCGTTGTCAATTTCCTCCTGCTTGTGGAACTCGCCGCCGCGATAGGCTTGAGGGCTCATCCAGTGGCGGGAGTAGACCACGTGCGCTTCCTCGTAGCCTGAAGTCACGTCGTGGACTACCTCGAAGGTCCTGCCATTGGCGGTGCAGTTTCCCTTGGTCCACTCGATGACCTGGGGATCCAGGTCGTATCCCTCAGGATGGGCCAGGGTCACGTCCATCCCGAAGCGGGAGCCGATGAGCAGCGCCTCCTGGACGCTGCACCAGGAGCGAGCCAGCGCCCCGTGACCCCAGGTGACCAGCAGCTTCTTGCCTCTCACGTCCCCCAGGTGCTCAAGCCAGCCCATCACGTCGGCCAGGCCCTGGCAAGGGTGATACTTGTCGTGAGCCATGGAGATGATGGGGATGGTGGCCCAACGAGCGTATTCGCGCAACAGGTCGTCGCCCTCGCCGTAGGCCCCGATCTTGTCCTCCAGGATGCGGATGCCCAGGCCGTGGGCGTAGCGGCTCATCACCCTGGCCGCGTCCTCCACCGTCTCGCCCGCAGTCTTGGCGGTCTTGAGACGCATGGCTTTCGGCTCCAGAAACTGCGCGTGACCACCCAGCTC
>CAYNWI010000180.1:3047-5703 GCA_964400825.1 uncultured Anaerolineae bacterium
CGGTCTTGAGACGCATGGCTTTCGGCTCCAGAAACTGCGCGTGACCACCCAGCTCCGTGGCCGCTGCCTCGAAGCTCTGGCGGGTGCGCACCGACGGATTGTAGAAGAACATCAGGAAGGTCTTGTGCTGGAGTATCGAGGTCCAGCGTGGCGAGAAGCGGTCGCGCTTCATCTTCGCCGCCAACTCCAGCACCGCTTCCAGTTCTTCGACTGACCAGTCCTGGGTGCAGATCAGGTCTCGTCCGTAGAGGTCCATGTTTCCTCCTTGTGATCGGGATTCGTGGATTCGGGATTCGTGGATTCGGGATTCGTGGATTCGGGACTCGTGGATTCGTATTCGGGCTCGGTTTCACGCAACAGGCGGTTGCCGAAGAGTTCTTGGCCTTGTTGCTGTTTTCGCACGTAGCGAATGTAGCCGTTGAGAGCTTGCAAGGCGCGGTGGGCTAACTCGCGCTGGCGATCCAGATTGGCCTCGGAGGTATATCCTACAGTTTGACAGGTGATGAAGCCGCTTAACGTCTCGCTCAACGAGCCTCGTGCTATGTAGAAAAAGCGCAGGCTGTCAAGGTAGTGATAGCGTCCATAGCCCTCGGCAATATTGAGCGTGACGCTAGATGCAGATCGCCGGAGTTGGCGGGCAAGGTCATATTTCTCGTAATCAGGAAGTCGTCTCGCCAAATCGTATGCCTCACGCACAACCTGCAAGGCGAGCTTATAACAATCCAAATCCTCAAAGCCCCTCTTCTGCTTCGCCATCCGCCCCCTCCCGAATCTACAAGTCTACGAACTTACGAACTTACGAATCTACGAATCTACGAGTTTACGAATCTACGAATCTACGAAGCCACGAGCCTTGAGCGGTTCCTCTCGCCAGTCGCCGTATTGTCCCAGAAGTTCCCCGATTCCCCGGTACTGACCGCCCAGGTAGGCCAGGGGCCGGGCCTGAGCGTAGTCAATGCGGCCCCTGTCGTCCAGGATGGCCTCGTCCAGTTGCACGGCCACGATCTCGCCCACGAAGAGGTCGTGCGTGCCGAGAGGGATGATCCTGGCCAGCTCGCACTCCAGGTTGACCGGGCACTGGGCGATGAGCGGGGTGGCGACGGCCGAGCCGGGCTGCGGGGTGAAGCCACAGGCCGCCCACTTGTCCACGTCCCGTCCAGAGACCTGGCCGCAGTAGTCCACCTGGGCCACCAGGTCGGCGGTGGGGACGTTGACCACGAACTCCTCGGTCTGGCGGATCAAGCCGTTGGAATGCCGGCTGGGGCGGATGGCGATCCCGATCGCCGGCGGGTCGGAGCAGATGGTGCCCACCCAGGCCAGGGTGATGATGTTAGCCTGGTCGCCGCTCCCACAGGTGACGAGAACGACAGGCACCGGATACAGAACCGTTGAAGGTCTTTTGACGAGCTTGGTCATCGTTGAGGCTCCTCTCTTCACGGTGACGCCTACTTCAGCATGATGGGCAAGTAGATACGCTTGGCCTTCAGAGCTTGCAAAAAGGCCGAGAAAGTGTGGCTCAGCACAGGCCCCCACCCTCAGCCCCTCCCCCAAGTTTAGGGGAGGGGACTCCGGTTCCCCCCTCGCCCAGGGTTGGGAGAGGGGGGTTAGGGGGGAGAGGGCCATCTCACTTCATCGTCAGCGCCATCACTGCCTTCTGCACGTGCAGCCGGTTCTCGGCCTCGTCGAAAGCCACCGATTGCGGCCCGTCAATGACCTCGTCGGTCACTTCGAAGCCACGGTCGCAGGGGAGACAGTGCATGTAGATGGCATCCGGATCGGCCAGGGCCATCTTGTCGGCGTCGCAGATCCAGTCCTGGTTGGCATCGAAAATCTCCTGGGCTTTCTGCGGATCATCCTCGCCCACCGGCGGCTTGAAAATGGGCACCGCCGCCCAGGCCTTGGGATAGACCACGTGAGCTCCGTCGAAGGCTTCTTCCATGCTGTTGGAAATCTCGAAAGAGCCCCCGGACTTCTCGGCGTACCCCTCGCAGGCCTGGAGCACCTCTTCGTCGAGCTCCATCCCTTCAGGGTGAGCCAGCACCACGTCCATGCCCATCATGGTGGCAGCGATGATCGCGCTCTGGGGCACGGCCCGCGGCTTGTGGACGCTGGGCGAATAGGCCCAACTCATCACGAATCTGACCCCATCGAAGGTGCCGAACTTCTCGTAGACGGTGAGGATGTCGGCCAGGGCCTGGCAGGGGTGATACTTGTCGCACTCCATGTTGATGACCGGGATGTCCGCCCAGTAGGCGAAGTTCCGCATCACCTCGTGAGCTCCGCCGTACTCCCAGTCCACCGGGTCGCCGTAGCAGCGGATGGCGATGGCGTCGCCCATGCGCGCCAGCACCCGCGCCACGTCGGACACGCGCTCGGTGCTGTAGGCTACCTCTCGGCCAGGCAACGCCGGGGTGTAGATCTTGCTCGGGTCCAGGAAGTGAGCGTGGCCGCCTAACTGGGTCATCCCCGCCTCGAAGCTGTTGCGGGTGCGCAAGCTCTGGTTGTAGAAGATCATGAACAGCGTCTTGGCTCGCAGCAGGTGATCGTGGGGCTCGCCCAGGGCGAAGCGCCGTTTGAAGTCCAGCGCCACGTCCAGGATGGTTTCCACTTCCTCAGTGGTGTAATCCAGCAGAGTGAGGAAATCTCGGCCTCGGAA
>CAYNWI010000181.1:0-5699 GCA_964400825.1 uncultured Anaerolineae bacterium
GTGAACTGAGGAGATGGAATCATGCGCTACGACATCGTCGTGCCCCCGACAGCCGATGGATCATTAGCAGTCACCATCGCTTCGTGGATCAAAGAGGTGGGCAGTCCTGTTATCAAAGGGGAAGACCTGGTCGAAGCGATCACGGAGAAGATCACCCTTTACGTGACCGCCCCAGCCGATGGGAAGCTGGTGGAGATCCTGGTGCCAGTGGGCGAAAAGGTGAAGGTGGACGATGTGATCGGCTTCGTCGAGGGGGTGTGAGATGGTGCTGGGGGGTAAGGTAGCCCTGGTGACAGGGGGCGGACAGGGGATTGGCCGGGCGCTGTCCCTGGCCCTGGCCGAGGGTGGCGCCGATGTGGCCGTGGCCGACATTGACATGCCGGCCGCCGAGGCGGTCGTGGCCGAGGTCATCGCGTGCGGACGACGGGGGCTGGCCGTCGAGGCCGATGTCACCAGCAAGCCAGCCGTCGAAGCGATGGTGCAGACGACGGTCGAGACGCTGGGCAGGCTGGACATCCTGGTCAATAACGCTGGCATCTTCCCCATCGCCCCGGTGGCCACCATGACGGAGGAGGTCTGGGACCGGGTGATGGCCATCAATCTCAAGGGAGTCTTCCTCTGCTCCCAGGCAGTGCTGGCGCCGATGCGGCGGGCCGGCGGAGGGCGCATCATCAACCTCGCCTCTGTCTCCGGCCTGGTGGGTGCGGTAGGGATGGCCCACTATGCCGCCTCCAAAGCGGGGGTCATCGGCTTCACCAAGTCGCTGGCCCGCGAGGTGGCCACGATGGGCATCACCGTCAACGCCATTGCGCCGGGGATCATCGAGACCGAAACGACGCGCCAGACCTTTCCCGAAGGCGCGCTGCAAGCCTACCAGGCCCAGGTACCGCTCCGACGACTGGGGCGGCCCGAGGACCTGACGGGGATGGTCGTCTTCCTCGCCTCTCCCGCCGCCGCCTACATCACCGGCCAGGTCTACGCCGTAGACGGCGGATACACGATGCAGTAAAGTGCTATGCCCCAGATGATTCGCAATCTGACCACCCTGCTGGAAAAGGTACGTGGCGGAGAGGTTTCCGTCGAAGAGGCGCTGGAACAACTGAAGCGGCTCCCCTACGAGAATCTGGATTTCGCCCGGCTGGATCACCA
Source organism: uncultured Anaerolineae bacterium (assembly GCA_964400825.1). GTDB lineage: Bacteria > Chloroflexota > Anaerolineae > VGOG01 > VGOG01 > CAYNWI01. The sequence continues at coordinate 1,150 of CAYNWI010000181.1, forward strand.
CCGCGCCCTGCGCCAGGGCTTTCCCGAAGTGGTCTTTTGCCAGGGAAAGACGCCGGAGCAAGTGGCCTGCCTGGTCGACAGGCTGGTGGCCTGCCACGACCGCGTGCTGGCCACGCGGGCCACGCCTCTGGTGTATGCTGCGGTGCGCACCGAGGTGGCGGAAGCGGTTTACCACGAGGTAGCCCGTCTCATCGTCGTGGATCGGGAGCCGGAGAGGGCCAAACAGCCAGGCGTCCTGGTGGTTACTGGCGGCACCTCGGACATCCCCGTCGCCGAGGAGGCGGCGATCACTGCCGAGGTGATGGGTAACCAGGTGGAGCGGCTCTACGACGTAGGAGTGGCTGGCCTGCACCGTCTGCTGGACCAGAGCGAGGCTTTGATGCGAGCACGGGTCGTCGTCGTGGTGGCCGGCATGGAGGGAGCCCTGGCCAGCGTGGTGGGAGGATTGGTGGCTGCCCCTGTCATCGCCGTGCCGACCAGCGTCGGCTACGGGGCCAGTTTCGGCGGCCTGGCCGCTCTGCTGGCCATGCTCAACAGTTGTGCCAGTGGCGTCGCTGTGGTCAACATTGACAATGGCTTCGGGGCCGGCTACCTGGCTGGCATGATTAACCTGATAACGTGAAACGCGCCGTTTGCGCCGAAGAGGAGATGCGAGGGGAAGCGATGGCGGTGCTAGGGGGAGCGCTGGCTGGGAAATTAACGACGCTACAGAACATTCTGCGCCAGATGGGATCGGTCCTGGTGGCCTACTCCGGGGGAGTGGACAGCACGTTGGTCGCCAGTGTCGCCCACGATGTCCTGGGAGAGAGGATGCTGGCTGTGACGGCCCGCTCCCCGCTGGAACTGCCCGGCGAGGTCGAACGGGCGACACACTTGGCCCAGCAGATCGGCTGCCGCCAGTTAATAGTCGACATAAACGACCTGGAGGACCCGGCTTTCGTCGCCAACCCGCCGGACCGCTGCTACCACTGCAAACTGTGGCGCTTCCGGGCTCTTCGCGATCTGGCGAGGCGGGAGCAAGTGGATTGGCTGGCCGATGGCACCAACGCCGACGACGCAGATGGTTACCGTCCCGGCCTGCGGGCGCTGGCCGAGGTAGGCGTCCGCAGCCCGCTTGCTGAGGCTGGCCTGAGCAAGGCCGAAATCCGGGCGCTGGCGCGGGCGCTAGGCCTGCCCAACTGGGATCAGCCGGCCGCACCCTGTCTGGCGACGCGCTTTCCTTATGGAACGCGGATCACGCCAGAACGGGTGCAGCAGGTCAGTCGAGCGGAGACCTACCTGCACAGCTTGGGTTTCACCCGTCTCCGGGTGCGTTACCATCAGGAAATTGCCCGCATCGAGGTCGAGACCGAAGCTTTTCCCCGACTGCTGGCCCGGCGGGAACAGATCGTTGCCCATCTCCAGGGCCTGGGCTTTACCTACGTCACCCTCGACCTGATCGGCTATCGCACTGGCAGCATGAACGAAGTTCTGGCCCTGTAGAGGGGCAAGGGAGATCTACATGAGCACTTCACCACAAATCGCCTATTTCGATTGCTTCTCCGGCGCCAGCGGCGACATGATCCTGGGCGCGCTGGTGGACGCTGGCCTGGCCCTGGACGATCTGCGCCGGGGGCTGGCTGGGCTCCCCCTGACCGGTGAGTACGCGCTGACGGCTGAGACAGTGCAGCGGGGGGCGCTGCGGGCCACCCAGGTCCGGGTGGAGGTGAGCGACGCGCACTCCCATCGTCACCTGGCCGACATCGTGGCTATCATTGAGGCAGCCGATCTGAGCCCGTCCGTCAAGGAGAAGAGCCTGGCCATCTTCCGTCGCCTGGCCGAGGCCGAAGCCAGGATCCACGCCACCTCCGTCGAGCAGGTCCACTTCCACGAAGTGGGGGCGGTGGATGCTATCGTGGACATCGTGGGCGCGGTCTTCGGGCTGGAGAGGCTGGGCGTGGCCCAGGTCTATGTCTCGTCACTGCCGCTGGGTGGTGGCCAGGTGGAGACGAGCCACGGGATGCTGCCCCTGCCAGCCCCGGCCGCACTGGAACTACTGGCGCTGGCCGGCGCGCCGACCCGCCCCTGGCCCGCCGATGGCTTCGGCGAGACTTCGTCGAACTCGGTCGAGACGCCCGGTCGAGGCGTGGAGTTGGTCACGCCAACCGGCGCGGCTATCCTGACGACGCTGGGCCGGTTCCGCCAGCCGCCGATGGTGGTGACCCGGGTAGGGTATGGTGCCGGGGGGAGAGAGCTTCCCTGGTCCAACGTCCTCCGCCTCTGGCTGGGCGAGCCGACTGGGCAGGATATGACGCCGGCCACGGCTCTGAAGGTGCTGGAGACCAACATTGACGACATGAACCCAGAGCTCTACGGCCACGTGATGACGCGGCTCTTCGACGCCGGGGCGCTGGATGTTTACCTGACGCCGATCTACATGAAAAAGAACCGTCCGGCGACGATGCTCAGCGCTATCGTTCGTGGCGAGGACGAAGCGGCGTTGGCCGAGGTGATGCTGCGAGAGACGAGTACGTTGGGCGTGCGGGTCCGTTCCTTCTACCGCTACGAAGCGGGGCGAGAGGTGCGCCAGGTGGAGACGGCTTATGGCCCGATACAGGTCAAGCTGAAGCTGCTGGACGGCCGGGTCGTGAGCGTGACCCCGGAGTACGAGTCGTGCCGTCGAGTGGCCAACGAGCAGGGCGTGCCCCTGGCAGAGGTCTACCGCCTTGCCCAACAGGCTGGTGGGGCCCTTCTGAAGCAGACTGAGGTTGAGATTCACAGTTCTTAAGAAGTCAGGAGAGGCAATGTCAAAATCGGCACGGCGACAGAGAAAACAAGCTCGATTGAAGGAAAAGAAGGCGCAGCCTGACGCAACCGCCCAGAAAGTGGGTCAGGAGCAGACCAGCCAGGACCGAACACCGGAGAGGGCCTGGCTCAACTGGCCCACCAGCCTGGTTTTGACCAGCCTCCTCAGCGGGGCCATGGCGATCTACATCGGATGGCAGGTCACCAACCAGCAGGGGCTGGGACGAGGGGTAGTGTGGGGAGCGATAGCTGGAGCGAGCATCTGGGTTGCTTTCTACGGCAGCTACCGTTTCAACAGGTGGATGCGGCAGCGGTAGGAGCCAGCCGTGCTGCCCCTTCATCCCGGCCAATTGCGTGGCCGGATTGCCTCACTGTCCATAGCGTGTCAAACAAAAAGTGACCGTCTAAAATTTCAGGAATCTCCGTTTGACAAACTTGTCTATTTGTGCTATAATATATCCTAGCTCCCTCAACCGCCTCAAAGTCTGGTTTAATCAGGAGACAAAGACGTGCTTATCCTCATTGTTCGTTGTCCCGACTGGCTGGTTTCTTCCAATTCATGCGGTGTAGTTGTCTGACACCAAGGTATGGCTTTTGGTAACCCTGCCTTGGTGTTTTTTGTTGGCAACTGCTGGCCCTGTCCAAGATTATCCAAAAAGAAGATTGGGCGACCACAGGGGTCGGCGGCGGCTCCCATCGGCATATGCCGGGGGGTGTCCGAAAAAGTGGAAAGGAGGTGATGACCACAAACAGGTGAGCAGTATCGGAGTGGGCGTTCGCAAGTAGTTCGCCTAAACACACTAAAGTTATTTTGAAAGGAGAAACACAAAAATGAAGAAGAACGGTTTGATGGGGCAACTCGTTGGTGAGGTCTTCGGGACCTTTATCCTGATTCTCCTCGGTGATGGCGTGGTGGCCAACGTCGGGTTGGCGCCGCGCCTGGCTGCACCGGGCTATGACTGGAACACCATAACCCTGGGGTGGGCCTTCGCGGTGGTGGTTGCGGTGTACGTTACCGCTGGTGTCTCCGGCGCGCACATCAACCCGGCGGTCACGCTGGCGATGGCCGTGAAGCGCGGCTTCTCCTGGGGCAAGGTCATCCCCTATTGGGTCGCGCAGGTGATTGGTGCGTTCCTGGGCGCGCTGGGCGTGTTCCTCTGCTACCGGGACGGACTGGCGGCGGCTGGCATGCCCAATGTCTGGTGCACCGGCCCGGGCGGCATTTTCGACGCTGCCTTCTGGGGCGGCGCCGTTGGTCTGGCAAGTAAGGTCGGGGCATACTCACTGCTCACGGCCTTCATCACCGAGATCATCGGCACGGCAGTGCTGCTGTGGGGCATCCTGGCTGCTCTGGATACGAAGAACACGGGCGTCGGGGCTAATCTTGGTCCGCTCTTGATAGGCTTCGTCGTCCTGGCGGTTGGCCTCTCCCTGGGTGGCCCCAGCGGCTACGCCATCAACCCCGCCCGTGACCTCGGCCCGCGTATCTTCGGTCTCTTGGTAGGTACCTCAGGTCTCTTTAGCGGCCTCTACTGGCTGGTGGCACCTATCATCGGGCCTCTCGTCGGTGGCGTCCTGGGTGTCTTCACCTACGACTGGTTCGTTACCGCCTACCTGCCTGAGAAATAAATGGTCGGGCCAACAGGCCGATCTAAGATGAGCCTATATCTAGGCTGATGGGATTGTAAATGGGAGGGGAGCGAGGGGTGATCCCTTTCTCCCCTCGCTACTTTGTCTTTAGAAGTGAAAGGAGGCAAGATCGTGAA
>CAYNWI010000182.1:0-2412 GCA_964400825.1 uncultured Anaerolineae bacterium
CACCATCCCCTCACGTTGGCGTAGGTAACTCGAAAAGCGAAATATTCTTGAACTGTGACCCGGGCTGTAAACAGTCATGACGCTGCTCCCGGAATGACTACTATCGCTGTGAGACCTCTCCGTCCCACCCAACCCCTCAGAACCGCCGAGCCTCGAAGCCAAAAGCCCGCTCTACCCGACTGGTTCACTACGTATATTATACCAAATTTTCGACGAAGTTGCAATTGGGGAAATCCTGATTTTTTGTATCATCGGGCATCAGGAAAAGACTGACTCGGGCATCAGGAAAAGACTGACTCGGCATCAGGAAAACCCTTACTCCTCTCGAAAACAGCGCCGACCAGGCCCGAACCTGGGACGCTTCCTCCTTCAGCACCCGCTCCGCCACGCCTGCACGATGGCTTGTCCCCACAGGAGCGCCCAGTAACAGACAACGCCCCCGCGAAAAGGTGTTCACGGGGGCGCTGCTCGGTTGATGGAGAACAATGGACGCGCTTCTACAGCCTGGCGGCCACGGCCTCGGCGACCTCCAGGGTGGTGTTGCCACCGCCCAAATCGTAGGTGCGTACTTTGCCCTCGGCGATCACGTCGGCGATGGCCTGCTCCAGCGCCTGCGCTGTCTCGGTCTCCCCCAGCCAGTCCAGCATCAGCTTGACCGCCAACAGCATGGCCGTGGGGTTGACCTTGTACTGCCCGGCGTACTTGGGCGCTGAGCCGTGGGTCGGCTCGAAGATGGCGAAGTCGTCGCCGATGTTGCCGCTGGCGGCGAAGCCCAACCCGCCCACCAATTGCGCCGCCAGGTCGGAGACGATGTCGCCGAACATGTTGCTGGAGACGATCACCCCGTAGTCCTGCGGATTCTTGACCAGCCACATGGCCATGGCGTCCACGTTGGTCTCCCACAACTCGATGCCGGGATACTCCGCAGCGATCTTCCGCGCCTCGCGCACCATCAGCCCACTGGTCTCACGGATCACGTTGGCCTTCTCCACCAGGGTGACGGTGGGGTAGCCGTACCGCCTGGCATACTCGAAGGCCCGGCGGACGATGCGCTGGCAACCCTGGCGGGTGAAGATGCGGCACGACACGGCGATGTCCTCCAAAGGCACGCTCTGAAAGGCAGCCATCTGAGGACTGTGCGCCTCCAGCGCCGCCTGTACCTCCCCCGGCAGGGGGTGAAACTCAACGCCGGCGTAGAGGCCCTGGGTGTTCTCGCGGAAGACCACCAGGTCAATGTCGTCCCGATAGTTGAGCGGGTTGCCCTCGAAAGCCTTGCAGGGCCGCAGGTTGACGTACAGGTCGAACAGTTGGCGCATGCGCACGATGGGGCTGCGGTAGACCAACCCCTTGCCCTGAAGCTCAGGAACCAGCTCCTTCTGCGCTTCCTCTTTGGGCTTGGAGGTGATGGCGGCGAACAGCGCGCAGTCACACGTTTTGAGGGCGTCAATAGTGCGTTGCGGCAGCGGCTCGCCCTCCTTGCACCAGAACTCCCACCCGATGTCGGCGGGTATGAACTCCGCGTCCAAAGTGATGGCATCCAGCACGATCCTGGCCGCGTCCATCACGTCCACCCCGATGCCGTCGCCCGGCATCCAGGCGATTCTATACTTTGCCATTTCACTTCTCCTTGTCTATTCTTCAATCCCCAACTGCTTCCGCACATGGGGAATCAATCCACCATCCTCGAGGATTTCCATCACCGAAGGCGACAGCGGCGGGAAGGCGTACTCACCCCGTGGAGTGGTGACGAGGCCAGCCGCGAAGTCAATGGTGACCTCGTCGCCTGCCCCCACCGCCTCCACTGCCTCGCAGGTGACGATGGGCAGCCCGGCGTCGATGCAGTTGCGGAAGTAAATACGGGCGAAGCTGCGGGCTACAATCGCCCCCACGCCAGCTTCCTTGAGACAGGTCACCGCCTGCTCGCGGGAGCTGCCGCAGCCCCAGTTCTTGCCAGCGACGATGATGTCGCCAGGCTGCACGTTGGCCACAAAAGTCGCATCCAGGTCTTCCAGCGCGTGCTGAGCCATCTCCTTTGGATCCGAGATGCTGTAGGTGTATTTGCCAGGAAAGATGACGTCGGTGTTCACGTCGTCGCCGTACTTCCACACCCGGCCGGTAATTTCTGTTTGCATAGTCTGTTCTCCTTGACAAATAGAGGACTATCTTGTATAATAAAGTTGAAAAGCGGGACTCGTAAGTCCTGGATCGGGCTGCTCGTGTGTAAGCACGTGATACTCCGTCGTGGCCGCAAGGGCCTGCCTTCGGGCGTGAACGGTGAGAATCGGCCCCCAGGGTGAGCCCGTTTTTCTATTCCCTCAAGACCTCCTCGACGATGATCTTGTCCTCAATGATTCTGTACAGCTCGTCGTTTCCCCGCTCGTACTTTTGGCCCAGGCTCCAGACCACGGCATC
>CAYNWI010000182.1:2512-3723 GCA_964400825.1 uncultured Anaerolineae bacterium
GCGGCCACGGTGGCCGGGCTGGCCAGGTAGATGAACGCCTCCTTGGAACCCATCCGCCCCTTGAAGTTGCGGTTGGCCGTCGAGATGGTCACCTCGCCGGGGGCCATGCAGCCCTCGTGCGCCCCCAGGCAAGGCCCGCAACCTGGATTGAGCAGCGTCGCCCCGGCGGCCACCAGGTCGCTGACGATGCCCCGCTCGATGGCCGCCAGCAGCACCTCCCGCGAAGCGGGCAGCACCAGCAGCCGCACGCTCGTGGCGATGTGTTTGCCGCGCAGGATCTCGGCCGCCGCCGCCAGGTCTTCCAGACGACCGTTGGTGCAGGTACCCACCAGGGCCTGGTTGATCGGTGTGCCGGCCACCTCGGTGACCGGAACCACGTTGTCCACCGTGTGCGGCCTGGCTACCTGCGGGGCGAGCTCGCTCACGTCGTAGGTGATGACCCGCTCGTAGGTTGCGTCCGGGTCGGCGCGAACCTCTTCGTAATCGTGTTCGACTCGTCCCTGCAGCCAGGCGCGCGTCACCTCGTCCGGCTCGACGACGGCGTTCTTGGCCCCCATCTCGGCGGCCATGTTGGTCAATACCATGCGGCTGGCGATGCTCATATCTCGGACGGTCTCACCGGCGAACTCCACCGAGCGATAGTCGGCCCCGTCAGCACGCAGGTCGCCGATGATGTGGAGGATCACGTCTTTGGCCGACACTCGATCCGGCAGCGTCCCGTTGACGACGATCCGCAGGCTCTCCGGCACGCGCAGCCAGATCTGGCCGGTGGCCATCACCGCCGCCGCTTCCGTGCGCCCGATGCCGGCGGCGAAGGCGCCGAACGCTCCATAAGTCGGCGTGTGCGAATCGCTGCCGACGATGACCGCGCCAGGCCAGGCGTGCCCCTTCTCCGGCAGCACCTGGTGGCAGATGCCCTCGCCGATGTCGTAGAAGGACGAGATGCCCTGCTCGACGACGAACTGGCGAGTGGCCTGGTGGCTGGCCGCGTAAGTCTCGCTGGCGGCCGGGGTGACGTGATCCAGCACGATGACACTCATGTCGGGATCGGCCACTTTGCTCACACCGATCTTTCGGAACTGCCCCGCGATGGCCGAGGTGTTATCGTGCGTCAGCAGCTTGTCGGGCCGAACGGTGACGATCTGTCCCGGCACGACGCTGTCCAGCCCCGCCTTGCGAGCCAGCACTTTTTCCACGAAAGTATGTCCCAT
>CAYNWI010000182.1:3823-5697 GCA_964400825.1 uncultured Anaerolineae bacterium
GCGAACATCAGCGCGGTGGAGATGTGCGCTGGCACGCCTCCTTCGGCGATGATCCGCTCGGCGCCGGGCAGGATGGCGGGTTCGACCATCTCGTACTCCAACTCGTCCTCCGCCGTCTGCCGCACCTGCAGGTCAGCAAAGTAGCCCACGCCTACCAGGTACTCCGCCAGCCCCTCCATAGCCGCCAGCGGCGTGGTGGTATCCAACTCCAGCCGCTCGTGCACCTCGTCGAACAGCACCTCCCCCGCCCGCCAGACCACCTTCCAGGCCTCGTCGCCCCAGTTCTCCCAGATGGCCCGATAAATTGCGTAGATTTCCAAATCGAAGAAGGCAGGATCAATCGGGTTCTCGTACATTTGCTTCTCACTCCTCTAACGACTTACCGTAGGCGAAGAGGTTGCCCGCCTGGAAAATGTCCATCTGCACCTGCGAGAAGGGTGCTGCCTGGAAGGTCTTTTCGCCGTTGAGCACCAACTGGCCGGTCTCGAAGTCCACCTTCAAATCAGCGCCGGTCTGGAATTCGCCAGCTACCTCGGTAAGCCCAGGCAGTGAGACGATGGGAAAGCCACTGTTGATGGCGTTGCGCTTGTAGATCGCACCAAAGCTCTCGGCCACGACTGCCCCGATGCCCAGGGCCCGGAAGCAATCCACCGCCTGCTGACGGCACGACCCTGCGCCGAAGTTCTTGCCAGCCACGATCACGTCACCCGGCTGAGCCTTCTCAGCGAAATCCTCCCAGCCCTCCAGGTTGCCCAGCGCGTACTGCCCCATCTCCTCCACATCGGTGATGTGCAGGTGGCTGTTGTGGAAGATCATGTCGGTGTCAATGTCGTCGTAGATGTTGCCCTCTGGGTCTGTCAGCACCCAGGTGCGCCCTTTGATCTGTGTGGCTTTCATGCTCAACTCTCCATTTTTGTGGCTGACTGCGTTTTCGTTCGTAGTGACGACTTTAGTCGTTTATGGCAGAGAAAGAGTGACTGAAGTCACCACTACGAACCCACATCTATTCCTCCGGCACGGTGATCTCGCCCTTGAGCGCGGTCCAGGCCGCCGTGACCGGGCTGGCCAGGTAGGTGTCGCCCGCGCCCTGCTTGCCGGGGAAGTTGCGGTTGCTGGTGCTGACCTGCACCTGCCCCCGGCCCGTCATCCCGATCTGGCCCGAGGCGCAGCCGCCGCAGCCGGGATTGCTGATGATGAAGCCGGCATCGAACAGGGTCTCGATCAGCCCCTCGTGCAGCATCTGCTCGTACACCCGGCGGGTAGCAGGCACGACCGAAGCCATCACCCACGGCTGGATACGCTGGCCTTTCACCACCTCGGCCACGGCAGCGAAGTCTTCGAAGCGGCCGTTGGTGCACGAGCCCAGGAACACCGAGTCCACCCGCGTCCCGGCCACCTCGCGCACCGGCTTGACGTTGGCCGGGCTGGGCGGGCAGGCGATGAGCGGTTCCAGGCCGGTGATGTCCAACACGACGGTCTCAATGTACTCAGCGTCGGGATCGGCGTACAGCGCACCCGTCGTGGGCGGGATGAGGCCGATGATGCCCCCCATCTCGGTCAACTGGCTGGCCAGGGTGATCCGCCCGGCCAGGTCCAACGCGTCAATGGCCGGCCCGTAGAACTCCACCGCCCGGCCCAGCGCACCGCTGGAGCCCAACCGGCCAAGCACGGCCAGGGTCAGATCCCGCGCTGTGCATGGATACACAAACGTGCCCTCGATGATGACTTTCATCGTGGGCGGCACCTCGAACCAGGTCTGGCCCGTCTTGAAGGCGAAGGCGATGTCCTGGTCGCCCATCCCCTGGCCGAAGGCCCCCACCGCGCCCAGGATATTGAGGTGGCTATCGGTGCCCACGAAGGTGCAACCCGGCACG
>CAYNWI010000183.1:0-5628 GCA_964400825.1 uncultured Anaerolineae bacterium
GGCCCCACCCGTCGCTCGATGCCCCGCTCGGAGAAGTTCAGCACCTTGGCTTTGACCAGCTCGTGGCACGTGCGCACGCATTTGCCACAGAGGATGCAATTCTCGTCGGGGGTGTCGGTGGGGAAGGGTGGCTCCGTGATGCCGTACTCCCGCGCCAGGTCCTGGATGATCGGCACGTTGGGGCAGCGAGAGAGCAGCAGCCCCAGCACCAGTTTGCGGGCCTCCAGCACGGCCGGTGAGCGAGTCTGCACCACCAACCCGTCCGCCGCCGGATAGGTGCAAGAGGTCTGCAGCGAGGCGCGTCCTCGTTGCGTCACCTCCACCATGCAGAGGCGGCAGGCGCCGTATGGTGAGAGGAGCGGATGGTGACAGAGAGTGGGAATCTCAATGCTGTTCGCCTTGGCGACCTCGAGAATGGTCTGCCCTTCCTCGGCCTGGATTTCTTGTCCGTCAATGGTTATAGTGATCATGTGGTTTCCTCCTCTGTAAGACCCGGTTGGACAGGCTGGACCAGAACCCTCTTGGCGGCCGGGACGAATTCCAACTTCATCGTCTCCAGCCACTCCAGATCACAGCGGATACAGCGCTTGCACTCCTCTTGGATCGTCCTCTCGTCGAGGGGGAGTTCGACTTCGTCGAAGTTGCCCCGTCGCCCCTCGATAGCGAGCTCTCGCGCCTGGGGTCGCACAGCCTTGTAGTACTGCTCCATATCGAAACGTTGCTCGATGACCTCATAGCCGGGCCTGACCACGAGTTTCTCCACGTGGCCGGTGCGCAGGTAATGATCCACCTCGTCAGCCACCTGGTTGCCCTGGGCCACGGCCCAGATCACTGTGGCCGGGCCAAGCACTGCATCGCCGGCGGCGAAGACCCCGCGCCGGGTCGTGGCCAGCCCCTCGCTCACAGCGAAGGTCGAGCCACGTCCGGTCTCGATGCCGCTGTCGCCGTTCATCCAGGCCAGGTCCGGCTCTTGGCCGATGGCCGGGATGAGGACATCCACGTCCAACGTAAACTCCGAACCGGGAATGGGGCTGGGCCGGCGACGGCCGCTGGCATCGAACTCGCCCAACTCCTGGCGCAGCAGTTCGACGCCGGTCACCTTGCCGTTACCTATCACGCGGCTGGGATTGGTCAGGAGGTGGAATTGAACGCCTTCCGTCTCGGCTGCTTCCACCTCGTCGTCACGGGCGGGCATGTCGGGCCGGCTGCGGCGGTAGACCAGGTGCACCTCGCTGGCACCCAACCGCCAGGCCGAGCGCACAGCGTCAATGGCTACGTCGCCGCCGCCCACGACGGCCACCCGCTTGCCAGTCAGATCGGGGGCTTTGCCCAGCGCGATGTCGCGCAGGAACTGCGTGCCGTGGTAGACCCCCTCCATCTCCTCGCCCTTGATGCGCAACTCACGGCTCTTGTGCGCACCGATGGCCAGGATCACTGCTTTATAGCCATCCCTATCGAGCAAATCGTCCAGGGTGAAATCCTTGCCCAGGGCGGTGTTCAGCTTGATCTCAACCCCAGCCCGCTTGATGTTCTCGATCTCCACGTTGAGCACGTCGTGGGGCAGGCGGTACTCAGGGATACCGACGGCCATCATGCCGCCCGCCACGGGCAGCGACTCGAAGACAGTGACCGGGTAGCCCCTCTGGGCCAGCCGCAGCGCCGCCGTCAGGCCCGCTGGCCCGGAGCCGATGACCGCCACCTTCTCCGTCTTGGCCTCTTCCAACTGCCTGGGCGTCCAGGGCACACTGAGTTCGTGATCGGCCATGAAACGCTTGATCTGGCGAATGGCGACCGGCTGGTCCATCTCGCCGCGCCGACACTTGTCCTCGCAGAAAGCCGGGCAGACACGGCCACAGGCCAGGGCGAAGGGATTGCGCCGGCGATGAACTTCCAGCGCGTCGGCGTAGCGGCCCTGGGCGACGAGCGCCACGTAACTGGGCACGTCCACCTCGGCCGGGCAGGCGTTGGTACATTTGGCCCGCACCAGTCCCTTGCAGATGCCAGCCGGACACTTATGCTCTCTGATGTGGGCTTCGTACTCATCTCGGAAGTAGCGCAGGCCGCTGAGAACGGGGTTGGGGGCCGTCTGGCCCAGACCACACAGGGAGGTTTCCTTGATGATCCGCCCCATGCTTTCCAGCAGGTCGAGGTCGCTTTCCTTTCCCCGGCCCTCGCTGATGTCCGTCAGGATCTGGATCATGCGCCTGATCCCCTCGCGACACGTGGTGCATCGGCCACAAGATTCATCGCTGAGGAAGTTGAGGAAATACCTGGCGATGTCTACCATGCAGGTGTCCTCGTCCATGACGACCATCTCGCCGGAGCCCATCATCGAGCCCACCTTGGCTAATTCATCGTAGTCCACGAGCACATCTATATGTTGAGCGGGGACGCAGCCTCCTGAGGGGCCACCGATCATTACTGCCTTTAACTGCTTGCCGCCGGGAATGCCGCCGCCCAGTTCGTAGATCAGCTCCCGCAGGCTGATGCCCATGGGCACTTCCACCAGTCCGGTGTTGTTGATGGCGCCGGCCAGCGCGAAGAGCTTGGTTCCTTTACTCTTCTCGGTGCCGATGCTGGAGTACCACTCGGCCCCGTTGCTGATGATCTGCGGGATGATGGCCAGGGTCTTGACGTTGTTGACGTTGGTCGGCTTGCCCCACAGGCCACTCTGCGCGGGGTAGGGCGGTCGGGACCGCGGCTCGCCGATGCGGCCTTCGATGGAGTTCAATGCCGCTGTCTCCTCGCCGCAGACGAAGGCCCCGCCTCCTCGGGAGATCTTGACGTCGAAATCGAATCCGCTTCCCAGGATGTCCTGGCCCAGCAGACCGTACTCCCGCGCCTGCTCGACGGCCAGGCCGAGATTCTCCAGGGCCAGGGGGAATTCGTTGCATACGTAGAGATACCCCTCCTGGGCACCGATGGCATAGGCACAGATGATCACCCCCTCCAGCACGCTGTGCGGATCGGCTTCCATTAAGCTGCGATCAGTGAAAGAGCCGGGGTCACCTTCGTTGCCGTTGGCGACGACGTACTTGACGTCGCCTGGGGCGCTGCGAGCGAACCCCCACTTGAGGCCAGTGGGGAAGCCGGCCCCGCCACGACCCCGCAGCCCTGAGTTTTTCACCTCCTCAATGACCTCGTCGGGGGTCATCGAAGTCAGCGCTTTGCCCAGCGCCTGGTAGCCTCCGACGGCGATGTACTCCTCAATGGACTGAGGGTTGATCAGCCCGCAGTTGCGCAGCACGACGCGCATCTGCTTACCGTAGAAGGGAATATCCTTGTAGTAAGGCACGGCTCTGTGAGTAGCTGGCTCCTTGTAGGTCAGCCGTTCAACGATGCGCCCTTTGACCAGCGTCTCTTCCACCAGTTCCGGCACGTCAGCGGACTGCACCTGGCAATAGAGTATGCCCTCCGGCTGAACGATGACGATGGGCCCCATGAAGCAGAAGCCACGACTGCCCGTTTCGATCACCCGTATCTCATCTGCCAGCCCGCGCCGTTTTATCTCTTCCTCAAAAGCCGACCTAACTTCTGAAGCACCAGCCTTTGTGCAGGCCGGGCAGCCACAAACCAATACATCGGCTCGATATTGTTGCATCATTCATCTACCTCCTCATCATGGAACGCGCCCCACGACCCACTCGTCCACCACTGCGCCCCCGATCAAATGCTCCTCGATGATACGAGGCACCATGGCCGTGGTGACGTTGCCGTAGGTCACGCGGGGTTCATCACCCTGCTGGATGTCCACCAGGGGCTCCCTGGAACACATGCCGATACAGCCAACGGTGGTCACGTGGGCATCAATGTTGCGCGCTTCTAACTCGGCCAGAATAGCGTGCATCACCTCCCGCGCACCGGCCGAGATGCCGCAGGTGCCCATGCCCACAGTGATGGTCGTGCTTGTCTCGGTGCGCGCCTTGATATCTCTCTGCAGGCTCTCCCGCAGCGTTCGGAGTTCCTCGAGACTCTTTAACTTTGGCATCGTCTACCTCCTGCCTCCACTCGCTTCCTCAGCCCCCGGACTCACTTCACCGGCGGCCAGTCGGTCAATCAACTCCTCAGCCTTAACAGACGACATTTGGGGGTAGACCTGGTCGTTGACCAGCATGACAGGGCCCTGTGCGCAGGCTCCCACACAGCGGACCGCTTCCAGCGAAAACTTGTTGTCGGGAGTTGTGTTGCCGGCTTTGATACCTATTTTCTTCTCGACCGCGTCCAGAATCCGCGGCCCTCCGCCCACGTGACAGGAGGTGCCCAGGCAGACCTTGATGATGTTGTCCCCCTTGGGCGTGAGGCTGAAGGCCTTGAAGAAAGTTGCAATTTGGTAGACTTCGCTCAAGGGAATCTTCAGTCTCTCGGCCGTCGCCTCCAGGGCCGAGCGGGGCAGATACTTGTACTCCGCCTGGATGTCCTCCAGGACGGCCAGACTGGAAGTTCTGTCCGCCGGATAGCGATCGAAAATCTCGCTTACCTGAGTCTCACTCATCGCTCTCCAGGCCTCCTTTCCCCGACGCTCATCTCGCCCATCTTGATCAGTTTCAAGCGCGGGATGCGTCGCGTCAGACACTCGGTCCAGCACAAGCCACAACCGGTGCACTTATCCTCGTCCACGTAGCGGGCCTTCTTGCGCACCTTGATTTTAAAGTTGCCCACGTAGCCCGACACTTCCTCGACTTCACTGTAGCTCAGGAGCGTAATGTTGGGATGCCGACCGGCATCCATCATCTTGGGCCCCAGAATTCAGGTACTACAGTCGAGGGTGGGGAAGGTCTTGTCCAGTTGCGCCATGTGCCCGCCGATGGAAGGCTCCCGCTCGACCAGGTAGACCGGGTAGCCAGCGTCGGCCATCGTGAGCGCGGCCTGGATGCCGGCGATGCCCCCGCCGACGATGAGCGCGGCTTTGGTGACCGGCTCCACGCGCGACTGCAACGGTTCCTGGTAGGCCACCCGGTATACGACCGAGCTGACCAGCCGCTTGGCCTTGGCCGTGGCCTGCGCGATGTCCTTGATGATCCAAGAGCATTGCTCGCGGATGTTGGCCATGGCGAAGTAGTAGGGATTGAGACCGGCCTCGGCGATGGCGGCCTGGAAGGTGGGCTCGTGCATGCGCGGGGTACAGGAAGCGACCACCACCCGATTGATTCCCAACTCCCGGATGTCGTCCTTGATCATGTTCTGGCCTGGCTCGGAGCACGTGTACTTGTAGTGGCGGGCGACGGCCACGTTCGGCAGCCGACTGGCAAACCTTGCCACCTCGGCAACGTTCACCGTGGCGGCGATGTTGATGCCACATTCGCAGATGTATACGCCGATTTTAGGTTGCTCCATATTTGGACTCCTCCTTTCATTAAGTAGATTGGTAGGGCTGTCAACGGATTTGTGGAACGGATTGAACGGAATCTTGTTCACAAATACTCAACCGACACTAGCTTGCCCCGTACCTTCAGGTCGTGCATAAGTTCCTCCGCCACCGCTTGCCGCAGCGGGATGGTGTGGGCCGCGTCGGCGGCTTGTTGGGGATTCACCGCCAGGCCGACGATGAAGTGTATCCCATCGGCTGCCAGCAACTCACGGGCCAGGCGCGTGGCGCCATCCTGCCCCCGGGACAGGTCGCGCACCCGT
>CAYNWI010000184.1:0-5615 GCA_964400825.1 uncultured Anaerolineae bacterium
TTTTCCTCCTTCTGTCATTGAAGTTGTTGAGAGTTTAACCATAACCCTCAAAAGGCTAGCAACTACTTGTTTTCTCTGCTACCACCTCCTTTCAGCCATTCCGCGCAAAACAACGAAAAGCAACAAGCCCGCCCAACCATCAACCGAAAGGCTTAACACAATTTTATCACCTTGCCCGTAGTTTGTCAAAACCGGTCTGGCTCACTCCACCCCGAAGTAGGGCTCCAGCACCTTCATCGTCGCCGCCCGCGCTGCTGCGGCCAATTCCACTGGATCGCGCTCCCAATACTCTGGCCGAAACAGCTCGATGGAGCAGAGGCCGTCGAAGCCGATTTGCTGGAGGCGAGACAGGATGTCGTCCAGCGGGATGACGCCCTCACCAGGCAGCAGACGGTGGGCATCCTCTATCGTCTCCCCGGGCCGATCCTCAACGTCGTTGATGTGGAAGATGAGGAGCTTTTCCGGATCCACGGCTTCGATGGACGAAAGCTCTGAACCGCCGGCATAGAAATGGCAGGTGTCAATGACCAGGCCGACGTTGGGCCTGCTGACCGCCTGCACGATTTCCCAACACTGGGCCAGGGTGCGCACTGAGCACCAGCCAAAGCCCAGGAACTCGAAGGCCAGTTGCACCCCGTAGGGAGCAGCGATGTCCGCCAGGTCATGCAACACCCGCACCGACTCGACCTTTATCTCCTCCCAGGCAGCACCTCCCTCCGGGGTGGGGCTGGGCACGACGACGATTTTGTCGCAACCCAGGGTCTCGGCTCTGGCACACAGCTCGTGGCAACGGGCTTTGATCAGCGCGTAGTCCTCCGCTGAGCGGAAGGTGATGAACTCGATGGAGTTGATGCTGGCAGGCTGGACGCGGTGTTGAGTGAAGAGCGCGTTGAGGTCGTCGAGGCTGCGATTGGCCAGATAGGTGTCCATCTTCGCCGCCCAGATTTCGAGAGCTTTGAAACCCGCCTCACCAGCGGCGGCGATGTCCTCTGGCAGCGTGGCCTTCATGGTGGTTGCGCCATTGAAACCAAGTAACATGTCTCTCCTCCCTCCAATCGCGATGGGCGAAAATGAATTTCGGGTTTCGAACTGAATGAACCCGAAACTCCGAACCCAAAACTCACTACCTTGCTCCCCTGCTCCTCTGCAGCCTATCCCACGCCTGCCGGCCCAGCACGTAGCCCAGGGGCAGCAAGCTGGATAGCAGGCACACCAAAAGGGCTCCCCAGGCTGGTGAAAGCCGGCGAAACAGCCCCGCCCCCGGCAGGTTCAATCCGTAGAGGCTGTAGCCTGCCAGCCCGCCCGCCAAGCTCAGCAGGAAAAACCTCAAACGCCGCGATAGAGAATGGCCGTCGTTGCGCTGCACCAGGTAGCTCGCCCCTCCAACCGCCAGGCTGCCCAGTACGGCCAACAGAAAGTCGCCCATATCCACCCGACGCCGTGGCGGCTCGACGACCTCTTCTTCAGGGGGAACTCCGGCCGGGGTGGTTGTCGGAGTAGCACTTGGCTCAGGGGTGAAGGTGGGCGTGGAGGTAGGCACGAGGGTAGGTGTGGGCGTGGAGGTAGGTGTCGGGGTGGGCACAGTTGTTGGCGTGGAGGTCGGTGTTGGCGTGGAGGTCGGTACGGGCGTGTCAGTAGGAGTGGGCACCACAGTAGCAATAGTAGCCGGCTCGTCGCCCTGGATGATAACCGTCAACGTGTTGGACGTTTGGGCCGGATCGCTGCTCACCGTGATGCGTAACTCCCCAGTCCTCTCCAAAGAAATGGTCGTCTCTGCTACCCCATCCACAGTGGTCGCGTAATGACGGGGCGATTCCACCGATTCGGCCGGATAGAGGAGACGGAATACCACCGGAGTGCCATCGGGCACCGGATGGCCGTTCCTATCCAGGATGACGCTGGTTCGTACCCGCAAGGTGTCCCCGACGTCGAGGTCAATAGGTGTAGGTGTTCCCTCCTGCTTGATGAGCATGGCTGGGGCGATAACCTCGATGACCTGATTGGGGTCAGGCTCCGTTCGGGAGATCAGGTTGTACTTTATCCCCTCCACGCTAACCGGAGAGGTCCCCAGAGGCATGAATTGCTGGAATAGGGCCCGTACCGAGGCCTCGACGAAAGGCTCGACCTTGCTGTAAATGCCGTAGTAGGCCGTCAACTTGCTGATCTCGGTGCTGTCCAGGTAGTAGGGCGCGTTGTAAGCCAGCACCACCACCTTCTTGCCAGGCAGAACATCGGGGCGCAGTTTCAACAGGGATTTAACCGCGTCGGACTGAGGGTAATCCTCAGGGTTGAGGTCCAACATGGCAAAGATGAGCCAGTCGGCCTCACTCACCAGGCTCTCAACGTCCATCTCGGGGACCGCGCCCTCGGCCAGGAATTGCTTCAATTGACTGAAAGTTAAACTGTTGATGCGTGCCGGGTCCACCTGCCCAATGGCCTCGGGCCCGTAGAGCCGAAGGATGGTCCTTTGCAAAGCATCGGGCTCGATCCAGGGGAATGGCTCACAAGCGGGACAATCGCTTGCCTGCCGGTCTTCAGTAAAGATGAGAATGTCGTCGTCAAGAAGAGGTGGACTGGGCAGCCTATCGGTCAACTCCTCTGGTCCAGGGTAGATGAGGGTGATGGCCTCCTGAGCGACCTGGAAGACGTCCTCCCTTCCCTGCCCCACCACCTCTGCCAGGTTTTCTACGTCTACCTGAACCGCCTCCAGGGAGAAATCAGGGTACAGCCGATACTTGAGGCTCAGGATGCGCCGCAGGGCCCCATCCAGCCGGGCCTGGAAATTGGGATCGCTGAGGTATTTGTCGCGGAAGAATTGAATGGTAGCTTTGATATTCTCAAACTGCTCTGGCCAACTATCGCTCAAGGCAAACTGAGAGAGCATCAGCAGATCGTTGCCAGCCAGAAATGCCTCCTGAGCTATGCGCTTGTGGGGGAAGGTCTGCAACTGAGGATCGTAGTACTTGCGCACCGCCGGGACCCCCAAAGCATTACTGACCATCAGCCCTCCCTCGCTACGCCAGGGCTCGAATTCGGGCAGAGCCATCAGAGCCTGGAGGGCCTGGGGGTCGAAGCTGATGGGGCGGGTGAGCTGGCGGATGTTACCCTGAAAGCCTCGATAGCGAATGTGGGAAGTCATCAGGGCGTCGGCCACGGCTTGGGGATCATCTTCTTTCCGTTGGGTGACAGCGAAAAAAGGCGCCAGCTCGATCTTGCGCAGCTCCTGGAGCGACTTCTGAACGGTAGCCACTTCCTCGTCGGCGCGGCGATCGCTGCCCCCGAGGCCAGGGAAGTGCTTGGCCACCACCGCTACCCTGCCTTCGCCCCCCTGGTGCACCCCACGGATGTAGGCCTGGCCGAATTTGCCCACCCAATAGGGATCGCCGCCGAAGACACGAGTGCCAAGATCCCCCTTGAGGCCCGGCCGCGGATTGTCCAGTACGTCCAGCGAAGGGCCCAGGAGCATGTTGAGGCCCATGGCCCTCAGTTCCCGTCCCACGATCTCACCTATTTTTTCGGCGTTATTCACGTTCCAGGTGGCACCCAGGGCCATGTTATCAGGCAGCTCGGTTACACCGGAGGTGATCTGGGTATAGGGAAACCCATCCCCATCCTGGGTGATAGCGATGAACAAAGGAACGGAGGTTGTGGTACCGGTCAGCGGTTGGCTGAAGGCAAGGGCCTGGAGGCCATTAGTCAGCCTGGCTACCTGGAGCGGTGTATCCTCACCGTTGGTGAAATTGCCATTTTCAGCCAGGAGCACCACTCCGCCCACCCGGTAGTCCCTGATGAGCTCAGCCACATCCGACCCCAGGCCGGGATCGCTGCCAGCAAAGGTGACCAGGAACAACTGGCCCACCTTCTCCTCCACCGACATACCATCCACAAGCCCCTGAATGAAGTCGCTCTCATCCTGCGCTTCCAGAGGGATCGGCAAGAGCAGGGGAAGCAAGATAGTCCCCAGTATCACTAACAACAGGCTGCCAGCTAAACTACGTCTCATTAACGCTTTCTACACTCCCTGTGTGCTCCCTATAAGTATACCTCTTTAAGGCCAAAGCGTCAAACGACAAGTTTACAAACTAAGCCATTTGGTGTACAATTGGTCCTGCCATGCTAATTGAGACCAGGTACCAGGAGGCTGAAGATGATCATAGCTGTCGTTGATGGAATGGGCGGAGGAATTGGCGTTCAGATCGTGACCCAGCTCAGGCAGGAGCTGCCTCTGGAGGTAGAGATCCTCGCCCTGGGCGCCAACGCTATCGCCACCGAGAAGATGATGAAAGCCAGAGCCAATCGTGGGGCCAGCGGCGAGAACGCCATCAAGGTCTCGATCAACCAGGCCGATTTCATTCTGGCCCCCATCGGCGTGATGATTCCCAACTCGCTGATGGGGGAGATCACTCCAGCTATCGCCACGGCCATAGCCAGCGCGCCGGGGGTCAAGTTGCTCCTCCCCATCAACCAACCTCATTTCGAGATCGTGGGCATCGAGTGGAAAGCCCTCACCAAGCAGATCAGCCAGGCCATCGAAATGATCCGAGAGAAGACAGAAATGACCAATGACCAATGAATCAATGACCATCCGATCACCTGACCAAAGTATTTGACAGTTCCCCGACTTTGTGCTATCATATCGTCGGCATGAAGCCGGTTTTGAGATCATGAAGATCACCAATGCCTGACCCGAAGGTCGGGTTGGTGATCTTTGTATTTCAGGGAGGTGAGACACAATGTGCGAAGCGACTGTTTATCTGGCCGACGACGGCCAGGAGAAAGAGATCATGCGCGACGTGATGCTGGTGCAGCCGGAAGGTGACGCCTGGCTGCTGGTCACGCTGTTGGGCGAGCAGAAGCTGGTACGGGGGACCATTAAGAAGCTGGATTTCTTGAAGCACACTGTCCACCTGAGCCAGCCGGAGGAGCCGGCTGTCAGAAGCTGACCCCGACTGCCGTTTTACCACCTCGTCCAGAGTTAGTCGAACGAGATACGAAAAGGGCCATGAAGGTCGCAGGACCGGCTCGAAGCCGGGCGGTCTTTGCGGCCCTTTTTCATTAATCCCCGTTCCCTCAACCCCTCGACCTTACTCAGGGCAGGCTTTGGGGGGCAGGGAGGAGAGGAGTAATGGCATGACACATAATCACAAGCACGATCAAACTGCATCCGACGACCTGGCCAAGTTGCGCATCCTGCTCCCCCACTGGATCGACCACAACGACGAGCACGCGGCAAGCTTCCGGGAGTGGGCGGAGAGGGCGCGGGAGATAGGTCTGGAGGCGGTGGCGAAGCAGATGGAGGTGGCCGTGGAACGAATGGCAGCCTGCGGTGAAGCTTTGGCCGCTGCTCTGAAGGAACTGGAGAAGTAGAGGTGCCTGTGACCATCGGTGGGAAGCGGCTATGTCGGCCCTGTGCAGAGGCAAGGCGGAAAGACGAGGCATGATCAAATGACCACCCAACCTATCTACCTGGATTACAACGCCACCACGCCCATTGACCGCCGCGTGGCGGAGGCGATGGTGCCGTACCTCTACGAGCACTTCGGCAACCCGTCGAGCGCGCATCCCTACGGCGTGCAGGCCAAGCGGGCGGTCGAGCGCGCCCGCGCGCAGGTGGC
>CAYNWI010000185.1:0-5601 GCA_964400825.1 uncultured Anaerolineae bacterium
TGTGGCCCTATCAACGGACGAGAAGACAACCATCATACAAGAATATCACGTGCACCCCACAGACACCGGCTCGCCCGAGGTCCAGATCGCGCTGCTGACAACCAGGATCAATTACCTGATCGAGCACCTGAAGAACCACAAGCACGACGAGCACTCGCGGCGGGGACTGTTGAAGATGGTCGGGCAGCGCAGGCGTCACTTAGCGTATCTGAATCGAAAGGATTCAGAGCGCTATAGAGAGATTATCGGGCGGCTGGGTCTGCGAAAGTAGCAGATGGCAGATGACGGATAGCTGATAGCGGTGCGCCATTAGCCCTATGCTATAAGCCCTAAGCTAATACGAGGCCGGGGGATGAGGTTTAGGAATTGGGGAGTGAGTCAAATCAATGACCAATTGAGATTTGGTCATTGGCTCATTGGGATTTGATTCAGTCCCCAGTCCCTGACCTCCGAGCCTGGTCTCAACTCGGAGGTATAAATTCAATGATAAATCAATTCACCTCTGCTATTGGGGACCACCCCATTAACATTGAGACCGGCAAGCTGGCCGGCCAGGCGGGTGGGGCTGTCACTTTGCGCTGTGGCGACACCTTGCTCCTGGCTACGGCCACTATGTCGGAGGAACCACGCCAAGGCATAGATTTCTTTCCCCTAACCGTAGACTACGAGGAGAGGCTCTACGCTGCAGGGCGCATCCCCGGCAGTTTCTTCCGCCGCGAGGGTCGCCCCCACGAGGCGGCCATCCTCATTTGTCGCCTCACCGACCGCCCCATCCGTCCCCTGTTCCCCAAAGACATGCGTAATGATGTACAGGTTATTATCACCGCGCTCTCCCACGATCAGGAACATCAGATTGATGTACTGGCCATCATCGGGGCCTCAGCAGCCCTTACCATCTCCAACATTCCCTTCATGGGCCCGCTGGGAGCAGTGCGGGTGGGCTACGTTGACGGGCAGTTGGTCTTCAATCCCACCATCTCCCAGATGGAAGGGAGCAGCCTGGACTTGCGCCTGGCTGGTACAAGCGACGCCGTGATGATGGTGGAGGCTGGCGCCGACGAGGTGTCAGAAGAACTGATAGTGGAGGCCGTCAAGGCTGGCCACGAGGTCATGCAGCCCATTATCGCTCTCCAGGAAGAGATGCGCCGCCAGGTGGGCAAGCCCAAGGCAGAGTATCCATCCTTCACCGCGAGCGAGGGATTGCGCCATGTCGTCGCGGAGCGCCTGGATGGACGGATCAATAAGCTGCTGAGCGAGACTGGCGAGAAGGAGCAGCGCAACAAAGCCCTGAGTGCTCTGGAAGAGGAGCTCCTGGCCGAGCTGGGAGGTGAATACCAGGAGAGGGACGTCAAGGAGGTCTTCCACGCCTTGATGAGGACCGAGGTGCGCAAGCAAATTCTCCGCCAGGGCGTTCGCCCCGATGGGCGCGGCCCTGAAGATATCCGCCCCATATCCTGCGAGGTGGGCATCTCGCCGCGAGCTCACGGAACGGGGCTCTTCAACCGCGGCGAGACCCAGGTGTTGACCATCTCCACCCTGGGCACCCCCAGAGAAGAGCAGCCCCTGGATGGCCTCTATCCTGAGGAGTCCAAACGCTTCATGCACCACTACAATTTCCCGCCCTACTCCACCGGGGAGACCCGCTTTCTGCGCGGGCCAGGCCGGAGGGAGATCGGCCACGGGGCCCTCGCCGAGCGCGCTCTCTTGCCCGTGGTTCCTCCCGAAGCGGAGTTCCCATACACCATTCGCCTGGTTTCTGAGGTTCTATCCTCCAACGGTTCTACTTCCATGGCCAGTGTGTGCGGCTCCACGTTGGCTCTGATGGACACCGGCGTGCCCATCAAAGCCCCGGTGTCTGGCATAGCCATGGGCCTGGTTAAGGATGGGGACGAGTACCGCGTCCTGACCGACATCCAGGGACTCGAGGATCACCTGGGGGACATGGATTTCAAGGTGGCTGGTACCAGGAAGGGCATCACCGCCTTGCAGATGGATATCAAAGTCAAGGGTATTAGCTACGAGATCATGGCCAAAGCCCTGGCGCAGGCGAAGGAAGCGCGCTTCTTCATCTTGGACAAGATGCTAGAGGTGCTTCCTGAAGCCAGACCGGATCTGTCGCCCTACGCGCCGCGCATTACCATCGTCAACATTGATCCGGAGATGATCGGCGCTATCATAGGCCCTGGCGGCAAGACCATCCGCCGTATCCAGGAGGAAACAGGGGTCAAGATAGATGTGGAAGAGGACGGCAGCGTCTTCATCGCCTCGACCGATGGTCCCAGTGCCCAGCGGGCCAAAGAAATGGTCGAGACTCTGGTAGAGAGGCCGGAGATAGGGACGATCTATACTGGCGAGGTGGTGCGCATCGAAGATTACGGGGCCTTCGTGGAGATACTGCCCGGCAAAGATGGCATGGTGCACATTTCGCAACTGGCGGATTACCGAGTGCCCAGTGTACAGGATGTAGTTCGGCTGGGCGACGAGATCATGGTCATGGTCATTGACATTGACCCGGCCGGCAAGATCAAGCTCTCCCGCCAGGCCGTGCTGGAGGGTTGGACGGCCGAGGAAGCCCGCGAGCGCGACCGCAAGCCCTCCGGGCAGAGTGGCCGGCGCAACTCGCGGGATCATAGCTCAGGCAGCGGGGGGTCGCGCGATCGTCACTCTCCCCGTCGTCGGTAGATGCAAACATTCAGACCTCCGAGGTTTTGACCGTGAATACGGGCACATCGCAACCCCAAAAGGTTGCCCGGATGCCGCGAACACGCATGAGGAGGAAACCTCGGAGGTCTTTGAATAGGCAAGAAGGAATCAAGGAATCATGGAAGATTTTCAGCTAGATACAGGAACTGGAAAGCAAGAATCAGCTTTTAGAATCGCTTTGAGGTGGTTGAGTGAGGCGGTGGAGACCTTCGTGCCGGCCATCCTCATCGCCGTCCTCATCAACCTATTCCTGGCCCAGGCCACCCGGGTCTACGGCCAGAGCATGGAGCCTAGCCTGCACACAGACCAGCGCCTGGTGGTGGAGAAGCTCTCTTATAACTTCCACGAGCCACATCGAGGCGATATAGTCATCCTTCGGGTTCCTCAGGCCGGGTCAGGGCTCCTCATCAAGCGAGTCATCGGCCTGCCGGGCGAAAAGATGGAGATCAAGGGCGGCAAGGTTTACATCAATGAGCAACCTCTGGAAGAACCGTATCTCTCTAGTCAGTCCCAAAGGGATATGAGGGCTATCGTTGTGCCGCCTGAGCACGTCTTCGTCCTGGGCGATAACCGCAACTTCAGCAACGATTCTCGCTCCTTCGGCCCGGTGGCACTGGATAATATCCTGGGCCGGGCCTGGTTTTCCTACTGGCCCCTCGATCAGATAGGGTTTGTGGAGTGAATACGAGGGTCCATCATGTCCAGAAGCTGGAGCGACACCACTAAGTGGCTAGTAATCGTCAGTAGCCTGCTGGCTCTGGTGTGGATTATCGCTCGCTTCAGCCAGATCATCTCTCCCCTGGTCATTGCCGTAATCCTGGCCTACGTTCTCAATCCCCCGGTCAGATTCCTCACTGCCAGAACCAGGCTATCCCGCACCCTGGCCGTGGCGAGCGTCTACCTGGCCCTCGTCGTCATCTTGAGCCTGGTGCTGGTGGCCTTCGTTCCCAGCCTCACCCAGCAGGTGAAGAGCATAAACTTGGACTTCCAGAACATCGTCGAGGGCATCAGCCGCTTCTTCGAGCGGCCTCTCTTCATTTTCGGCTTCTACATTGACCTGCTGGATGTCTATCAAGAGGTGAGCGGTACCCTGCAGAGCATCGTCTCTCCCCTCGCTTCACGGACAGTCACGGTCCTCATCAGCCTGGCCTCTGGCTTGGCCTGGTTTATCTTCGTCCTCATCGTTTCTTTTTACTTGCTCAAAGATGCTGATAAGCTCAGCCGCTCCCTCAATGCGCTGGTGCCGGCGGACTATCGGGATGAGGTTCGCCGATTGGTAAAAGAAATAAGCGCCATCTGGAATGCCTTCTTCCGGAGCCAGCTCGTTCTCTGTGCCGTCATAGGGACGTTGGTGGGAGTGACCATGCGCGTTGTGGGGGTGAGTAACGCCCTCATCCTGGGGATAATAGCTGGCGTCTTAGAGATCATCCCCAACATCGGTCCCGCCATCTCCGCCATTCCCGCCGTCCTCATCGCCTACTTCCAAGGCTCTACCTACCTGCCTCTCTCCAACGGTTGGTTTGCTCTCCTGGTCATTGGCCTTTACGTGGTCATCCAGCAGTTGGAGAACAACATTCTGGTGCCCCGCATCATTGGCCGCAGCCTCAACCTGCACCCCCTGGTAGTCATCGTCGGGGCTATCGCTGGGGCAAATTTAGCTGGCATCCTGGGCATATTCCTGGCTGCCCCCATCCTCGCCAGCCTACGCATTGTGGGGAACTACGTCTACTGCAAGCTGTTGGACCTGGAACCGGGCGAACTCAGGGCAGGCTCCTTTCCGGTGCAAGAGAGCACCGAGGAAGCAGAGCTCTTGCAGGAAGAGGAGGGTGAAACGGATGTGGAAGCAGAAGAGTAGTAGCTGTGTTGGATGACCTGCCTGTGAGCAGGTGAATGGGGGAGAAATGGTGAAGCCGGGGCCTTGTGCCTCGGCTTTTTGCTTTGCGGGTGAAGAACAGCGGACGGGCAGGATTTACAATTCAGGTGAACGCTCACCTGAATTGTTGCTCAAGATTCAGCGGGAGTTGCAACCCCAACGGAACAGTGGGCTCGTAGAGACCGACCTCCGTCCCGGCCCTGGAAAGCTAGTGGAATGACCAGCCCGAAGGGCTTTGCTCTTTCAGCCCGATGGCTTTAGCATCGGGCTTCCCCCGGCGGCAAGGACATGGCCATCTCGAATTCCTTGCAGCATTTTGTCTACAGCCCGCTACGCCACCTTGACCAGATATTCGCGCAGGAGGGGCTGCCTCCGCCGTGCTTTCTTGGCCGTTGCGACCAGCTCCCGCAAGGTTTCTATAAGTTGATCGGTTGTCTTTGGAGTAAAAGATACCTCTCCGCAGGTGGGGCACACCCAGGCCGGTACGTCCGGGATACTTATCTGAATGCCATCGTCGCGATATTCGAAGACGGTTTTGCTCCACTGCATTTTTGTGTTGCATTCTGAGCACGCGGGTGTGGGTTTATTCATGTCCATTACCTTCTTTTCCTTCGATAGAAAGGAGGGCTTTCCCATATCCTTTCATCAGGGATGTAGGCTGTTATGATCTCAATATACACCGGGTCACTGTACTCACAAAGCACATGCAGGTATATTGTCACCTGAGGTGACAGAGTTGTCCTGCCGCATATCAGAACTCTATTTCGATCTGGGTACTCTTCGATAACTTGCCCCGACATGATTGCGTCAACCATATCTTGCCGAGCGAAACCTTCTTTGATCGCATGTAGAATGGCATCTCGCTTGGTCAGATAAAAGCCCTTGTTGACTCGAAGTTGTATTTCCCGGATGTCCACTTTGTTCTCCTCGGCCTTTACGAACAAAGTATACCATATCTTTATTGAATCGGCAACTCCTCTTCACGCAAAATTCATACAGGGTTCACCCTACTTTCACCCACAGAT
>CAYNWI010000186.1:0-5592 GCA_964400825.1 uncultured Anaerolineae bacterium
ATCTCCTCCTCACTGATCCCCTGTCCTGTGTCCGTCACCTGAAGCTGAACCACGTTGTCGCGCAGGGCCGTCCTCACCATCAACTCCCCACCTTCAGGCATGGCCTCCTGTGCGTTCAGCGCCAGGTTCACCAGCACCTGCTCCAACTGACCCGCCGATCCCAGCACCGGCAGCTCCCGCTCCGCCAACTCCGTTTTCACCTCTACATTTCCCAGGGAGAGCTGGTGGCCCATCAGGGCCAGAACCCGCTCCACCACCCCGTTGATGTCGGTGGGCTCCATCTCCTCCCCTGCGGGGCGATAGAAGGCTCGCAAGCGGCGCACGATCTCCGCGATCCGCTCGAAGCCCAGCTTGACCATGTCCAGGTCTTCATGCAAGGGGTCATCTTGGGCCACCTGCC
Source organism: uncultured Anaerolineae bacterium (assembly GCA_964400825.1). Taxonomy (GTDB): domain Bacteria; phylum Chloroflexota; class Anaerolineae; order VGOG01; family VGOG01; genus CAYNWI01. The sequence continues at coordinate 401 of CAYNWI010000186.1, forward strand.
GGGAGATCACGGACAAGTAATTGCTGATCCCTTGCAGGGGGTTGTTGATCTCGTGGGCCACGCTGGCTGCCAGACGCCCCGTGGCCGCCAGCTTCTCCGACTGAATGAGCCTCGCCTGGGCATCTCGGAGCTCTTTGGTGCGCTCTTCCACCATCTCCTCCAGCCGCTCCGAGTACTCCTTCAGCGTCTTCTCTGCCCGCTTGCGCTCGGCCAGCTCTCGCTGGGCCGCGTCATACAGCCGCGCGTTCTCGATGGCGACGGCGGCCTGGTTGGCCAGCGTGGTCAGGGTGAGTTGATCGTCCTGCGAGTAAGCCACCTCCGAGAGTTTTGGGCCTATAGCAAGGATTCCCACCAGGTCGCCCTTGGCCTCCAGCGGGATGAAGAGTTCCGCCCCCATTCTCTCCAGATCCTCCTTCTCCTCACCCCAGAGGGCCTTGAACTGCGGCATCATCTCCATGTCGTGCCTGGTCAGGGCGTTTTCGTGGCTGGACAGCCAATCCACGATGGGATGGTCTTTTCTCAGCCTCAAATCGGCGTTCTGCTCCGGTCCCCTTTGAGCCATCAGCCGGAACCCTCCGCTCTCCTCGTGTCTAAGGAAGAAGGCTGTCCTCTCGATATGAATGGTTGTGGTGACCTCGTCCAAGATCATGCCCGTCAGCCTGTCGAGGTCTAGGACGGAGGCCGCCGTGTGGCTGAGTCTTTGGAGCATCAGACTGGAATCGTATTTCTCGCGGAAGAAGAGCCTATCAATCCACAGTTGAGCCCTGTCCCGCAGGGGTTGAACAACCACAGCGGCTATGACAGCCACGAGGAGGGAGACGAGGAGGATCTGAGGTTCTGCAAAGGCATGAAACAGCCCTATGACGAGGGAGATGAGGAGGAAGTAGCCAGCGCCGATGATGGCAGTGGGGATGAAGTAGAGCAGCCCTTTGCGGATGACGAGGGTGATGTCCAGAAGCCGATAGCGGAGGATGGCGTAGGCGATGAGGAAGGCGTTAATGATGTTGGCCGTGATGTCAATGGGATATGGTTTGAGGGAGGGGACCAAGTTAGCCATGGTGCCCAAGATGACTACACCTATACCCAGCAAGAGATAGCGCAAACGATTGCGCTCCAGGTCAGATTGTGCCCACCGGTAGCCTCGGAACAGATTAAAGACGCCATACCCCAACACAAAGTAATCGAGGACCGCAAGTATCATCACCAGCATGCCAAAATCGGGCACGAACAAGCCGGTATTCTCGTCCTGATACACGCCAGGAATAAAGTGGGGCGTGCCGCTGAGAATCGCGATCATGGTCACGATCCAGGTCAAGATGCCCAGGCGTATGACCCACTTCTGTCCTCTTATGCGCAAGAAAGCCTGGGTAAAGAGAAAGTAGATGAGGAACTGCGCAGACAGTGCAGGCATCAACAGCTTGTACCAAAGGAGAGCCATCGAAGCGGTGTCGCTGATGCTAACCATCAAAGCGGCGATTTGCCAGTAAACCATGGTGATGAGGTATATGACAAAGAACCGGTTCACCCTGATCCTGAGGCCACGCCGTGAGACAACATAGACCAGCACCAAGTAGCAGACCAGCGCAACCATCGTTGTGATGACGATAAGATTCATAATGGTCTCTCCTTTTCTCTAAGCTTCGATGGCCCCGAGGCCGATCTACCACCTATGAAGGCGGCGATACAAGCTTGGCGATGATCTCATCTCGCGCATTCATGTGCGGTGGCTTCAGTTGGGCCAGATCGGCCCCTTCTCTTTGTCTCTCCTGGAAGTATCGCGCAAAGGAATCTGGCGGAAGAAGGCTCACTTCCAGGGGGTCTATCCCCAACATGTCTTCCAGCTCGCCATAGGGTTTGTGTATCTCTCGCAATCGGCTGTGGATGGCCTGCTTGACCTCCTCCTTGTCTATCTCGCTCTTTAGTTCGATGTAGAGATGAAGGACTGGTTTCTGAGCCAAGTACTCTTTTCGGGCCGTCCAGTCCACATAAGCCAGGCCTGCCTCCTCTATGGCTTGCCAGATATCCTTCTCCGTGAGACGGGTGAAGGCGGCCAGATCGATGATGTCATCGGCCCGCGAATGGAACACCATCTGGGGCAAGGCGATGCCTATCTCCTCATCCTTCAGGGAGACGATCCTGATGAGATCGCCTATACGATACCGCACAAACACCCCGCCCATAAAGTGGGTGATAACCAGTTCGTACACTTGTCCAGCTTTCACCTCATCGAACAGCAGGGTGTCAGGCCGATAGGTGGGGTCTTCCTTGCTCCTTACGTGTTCCTCCTCCGGGATGAACTCCAGGAAAGCGACATCGGGGAAGAAAGTCATACCCTTAGCGTTCCAGCCTTGTACGCTGAGGAGGCCTGGGACGTCAGTAGCTCCATAGGCCTCGATGGGCGTTCTCCCCCAGTGCTCCTCAATCTGGCTCCGGAAGAGGGCCGTATCGGTGCTGCCGGTGCCCAGGCACTTTACGTTCCAAAGGTCCTTGGGTAAGAGATAGCGCCGGCCATCCAGGCGACTGCGAATCAGCCCTCTTATGAATCTGAAGAGCACTTGAGGGTGGAGCATGCCCGTCGAGATTCTCATTTGGCCAGCCCCTTCCTTGAACTGGTCGCCGATCTTGACCAGGACACTGGACACGCCATTGAAGGTGTCCAGCCCTGATTTCAACGCCATGAGGAAGCCCTGCTGAATCCTCTCTTGGAAGTCCATATTCATCGCTTGCTCCAAAGGCGGAAGGAAGGAGAACTCAAACTCCTCCTGAACGCCCCGGAGCATGGCACCGGACGCATAGGGGAAGGGCGCTATAGCGGCAAGCATGGAGTCCCCTGCCTCCAAGACGAACTCTCCTCGCTTGGAGCAGGAGGCGAATATCAGGAGGGTCAGGCTACACTCGCCCATCTTCTTGGCTGCCTCTGGCGTACAAGGGACCCATTTGAAACCAAGCCCTGACCGGCCCGAGGTGTGGATCCACCACAAGGGCTTCCTGGGGAGGATGTCCTCGCGCTTCTCCGCTACCCAAGGGGGATAGTCGTCGTAGGTGGTCAGAGGAACGGTCTCGCGGAACTCTTCCACGGTAGTAGATACCTTATCCCCCAGGAGCCTACGGCCCAGCTCGCACTTGCTGAGGATGTCAATCTGCTCCATCAGCAGACGCTTCTGGATCTCCATGAACTCCTCTAGGCTGAGATCAATGAAGCCACAATACTTCTTCCAGATCTCATCCCTTCGTCCTTCTCTCAGTAACTCTAGTGCAGTTGCCATTTTTGACCTCCTTTTTTGGATTTTGGGTTAAACGTGAAATTTAAGATACGCTCTTGGTTGCCCTCAGAGTCAGAGCGCCGGGATACCAAAAGCAGCGGGGCGGGAACTTAGCCGCTACCTCGATCTCTGTAAAGCCGAAATCCGAGAGAATCGTCCGCCACTCACCCGCGGTGCGGATATTGGGGACAGCGGCCACCTCCGCTTGGGCTCGGGCGCTCCTATGGGTTAGCTTATATAATATCGCAGCCATCCATATTAAAGCGCTGGCGAGGAATGACCTCCAGATGGAGGGCGCGCCCACGCAAGCCATGACGAGGTGGCCTCCCTCCTTCAGTGCCCGTCTCATTTCGGCTAATACCTTGGGTACATCCATGTGGTGCATGCCAAGCCCGCAGATGACCACATCGAAAACGCCTTCGATGAAGGGCATGGCCATGGCCGAGGCACAAACCAGGCTGATGCGTGAGGACGAACCCGTTGCCTCAACGTTCTTCCGCCCGTGCTTGAGCATGGCCGGCGTGATGTCCAGCCCCACGACCCGGCCTCTGGCCCCTAGTTTATCCACTAGCTTCAGGGGAATGAGCGCCGTCCCGGTGGCTACGTCGAGGACGACATCCCCCTCGTTGACGGACGCTACCTCAATTAACCGCTCAACAAACTCCTCGTAACCGAGCCCCAAAAATTGGCGGAGCTCTCGATCCACCGTCTCCACATAGCGGGGCGCCATCTCAGTGAAGGCTTCGATGACTACGTCGTTACCAGCCATTGTTCTCTCCTCTCCTACCCAAACTTAAATCCCTTCTCGGTGAGAAGCCTCAAGCAAGCGTCTATCACCTCGGGATCGTAAAGGGTACCCCTATTCTGCGAAATCTCCTCCAGAGCCTCATCTATACCAAGAGCCGATCGGTAAGGTCGGTGAGAGGCCATGGCCTCAACAACATCGGCTACAGCCAGGATCCTTGCTTCCAGCATGATCTCCTCACCCGAAAGACCTGCAGGATAACCAGAGCCATCCAGCCTTTCGTGATGTTGAAGCACGATCTGGGCCAGTGGCCAGGGAAACTCTAAGGGCTTCAGTATGTCGTAACCGACCTGGGGATGAGCTTGAATCATACCCCATTCGAAGTCGCTTAACTGGCTGGGTTTGCTGAGAACCTCGGCGGGTATACTGATTTTGCCGAGATCATGAATCAGTCCGGCCATACGAAGTCCCTCTAGTTGCTCCCTGGGAAGGCCCATCTCGTGGGCGATGGCGCAGGCCAGTTGGGTTACCCGTCGTTGATGACCAGCCGTATAGGGATCCTTCATCTCAATGGCTGACACCAGGGCATTGACCGTTCCCTCCAGAGCTCTTTGCAACTTCACGTAACTTTGTAGGAGTTCCTCCTCCGCCCGCTGGCGCTCCTCTGCCAGGCGTACCCTCTCCAGCCCCCTTTCAATCTTCAGCTTCAACTCATCGCCAGAACAGGGCTTCACCAGGTAATCATACGCCCCTTCGCGCAGAGCCTCTATCGCTGAATCCACAGAGGCATAGCCGGTGAGGATCAACACCATCGCCTGGGGCGCGAGCTCCCTGGCCTGTCTCAGTACCTCAAATCCGTCTACCCCCGGCATCTTCAGATCGGTCAAGACCAAATCAAAAGAGTCCTGCTTCAACAGATCAAGGGCCTCTGAGCCGCTGGTGGCTGTCACCACCTGATAGCTCTCGCCTCCCAGCGCCCTGGCTATGCCCCGAAGAGCGAATTCGTCATCGTCTACCACCAGGACGTTGCGTTGCTTTTCCACGTTGCCCTACCTTTCTCTAAACAGAGGCGGCTGAGTAGTGCCTGCCCCCCGGCCCCCCAATGCAGGGGGGAGTAGACCGGTTTCCCCCCAGGATTGGGGGGGTGGGGGGCATCCGAGCAGCTACCTCTCTCGTTGATACGC
>CAYNWI010000187.1:0-5585 GCA_964400825.1 uncultured Anaerolineae bacterium
CGAACCAGAGAAGTTGTTGACCGCAATTGATGCACTGAACGAGCAAGTGCCACCAGAGAGTACATTGAAACATGTAACTCCATTGACGAGATAACCATCCTGGTCAAAGAAGTGAGTGGAGATATCTCTAGAAGTAGCCCCATTGTTTCGAATCACCAAATCCGATGTCCAACCATTGTAGTTGGCTTTGATGTCGGGAAGGTAGGTGGCCTGTTTGGTCCAAGCGATGCCAATATGATTTACGTACTCCGTGGTACCGGGCTTCTTCCACACGCCTACATGGTAATAGCCGGTCTTCGGGGCGACAAAATCAACGAGCTCGTAACTGTTGTCGTTACTGGCAGAGTGACCGTTCTCGACAAACTGCCCATCAGGATCAAAAATAACCAGGTCTAGATCAGTCTCCAACGGGTCTTCCCAGTAGTTTGACCCCGGCCCTGCAGGGTTGGAGACCCAAGCCAGGGCGAGTCTTATTCTTTCGCCTGTAAGTGCTTTGAAGGAGTACCACCTGTAAGTCCCCGGGGGGAAATTACCGGGGTGGCCGGGATAGTTGTTGTAGACGGAGTTGGACCACCAACAAGGCGATTCACAGGCGGGATAGGGATACTGCCATACATCGGAGTAGCCCGTGGCCGCAATGGTGTCGGCTACCGCCGCATCAATGGCTCCTGCCCCATCCTTCAGATCCTGGCCGGTGGGGATGCCACTCGGGCCCTCAATGTTGTGCACAGCCGAAGCCATGATGATCGCTCTCATAGCTTCTGGCTCGTGTACTAGATCGGAGTTCCTGTCAGCCAGCAAAGCGGCCAGCCCTGCGACTTGGGGAGCAGAATAACTGGTGCCCGAGTCCACGTAGGGTTCGTTATACTCATCCAGCAGGGTAAGGCCTTTGGCTGCAGCGACGACTTCGGGCTTCTCCCTGTCCCCATAAGTGCCGTCATCGCGTTTAGGATTATTCCAGGCTGAGCCCTGTTGGAGAAGGGGATCCCACCAGATAACATCGTCATCCCAAGCGGAGTTGTTCTTGTCGTCGGTGCCACCCACAGCGATGACGTTGTAGCCCTTCGCCGGCGACCCGATGTGATTACCGAAAAGTTGATTACCGGCTGAGGCAATCATGGTGATGTTGTCGTACCTGGCGTAATAGTCAAACACCCGGTCAATCCACTGCATGTCATCGCTTTCCTGGCCCGCCTCCGAGCTGAAGCTGGCGTTCATAATCCGTGCGTATCTGTCGCGCGCCCACAAGATGGCGTCATCTACATCGTCCCACTGATCGTCTTGACTGTCTACGCCAGCACTGAGAATGCACGCCCCTGGGGCCATTCCTTTGTAAGTTGAATGGTGGCTGGCGACTGCACTGGCAACTCCGGCCGCGTGATAGAAGGGCGACAGGTTTCGGACTTCTAATACACAGATGCTCGCGTGGTACAATGGCACCGTATCAGTCTCCAAGATGGCAACGCGTTGGCCGGCGCCTTCGATTCCTCGACGCCAGACCACGTTGCCCCTGGCGGTTGGGACAGCGGAGTCCAATAGAGGCACCAACTCCCCCTCTATGAGGTAGAGCCTGGTCACGTCATCCCGTTGCGCGATCTCCAAGATGACGCGCTTGGGCAATCGGGCCACCAGGGAAGGGACGCCTCGATGAAGTTTGACCTCGTAACCCCGCGCACGTAGCGACTGTGCCAGGGCGTCCTGTTTCGCCAGGTGAGCCTCTTCCATGAGCTGAAGGTAGTCGGCACGGATTCGATCGGCCAGGGCCTGATCTTTGACGTCGTGCCATGGCCTCTCCAGCGCCTCCAGAGATACCTGGGGGTATCTTGCGTTGAGATCAGCCAGGAGAGCCTGAAGGTCAATGGGAGTGAACCAGACGGCGACATTTACCTCGTCATCTGGGGCTTTGGTCTGCAGCAACTCATAGAGCTGAGGCTCCAGCTTCCCGTATTTGACCTCTAGCGCCTCGCGCTGGGCTCGCTCGATATCTTCCAGCTCCACCGGGCTCTGGTCGCTTAGATCCACCATCGCTGTATATATGTGGTGACTCTCGCGGTCCAGCGCTTTGACGTACCAGAAGGTCTTGCCCAGGGCGCCGTACTCCCGCTGATGCTGGTTGACGGGAAACAGCCGCTCCACGGGGATGCCTTCGCGAGTGGCGATGTAGTCCAGGGCGATCCGGGTCTCAGGAGGGGGTGTCGGCGTAGGCGTAGGAGAAGGAATGAGCGTTGGCTGAGGTCCAGGGGTGAACGGCGGAGGTGTGGGGGTCACCGTGCCTATAGGATAGGCCTGGAGGATGCCGCTACTCTGCCCACCGCCCCAAGTGGCGCTCCCGGCCCACGTGGCAAAGGCGGCAATGATTAAGAATACCAATGGTGTCCTCAGGGACTTGCTGTTGTTCTTCATGGTTAGACCTCCTTCAATTTGCAGATAGAAGCACAAGATTCCTTCTAAATGGATCACGATGGTACAATGTCTTGCCAAAGTACTCTTGCGATGGTCTTGTTAGCAAGGATAACTTTCGCGCCACTTTTCTATCGTCGTGACTTGAGTCATATTCCCATTCTCTGAATAGATCTCCTCGTGGGTGTAGTTACGGCCACAACCGATAATGTAATAGAATATCTCGTATTTCTCTTCAGTTATCTTTTTCAGCATTACCTGCTTTTCGAAGATAAATGGCTTCGGCCGCTCTGAGCCTGGCATTCCATAGGTTCCATTGCGGAAGTTTAATAAGCGACCATCAGGCAACCTCTGTCCATTGGCTTCCTTTAAGAGTGCGTAAAACTGCTCTGCTTCCTTATTGGTCATGTTTGAATTTGCGAAGCGCTGTTTCATTCTAGCACAAAAATCTTCTAATTCCGTAACTGATTTTTGTTGTGGCTCAAAAGGGTATTGTTGATAATAACCTTCAACAACATCCGATGATGGACAACTAAACTTGGGGTTCCGGAAAGTAGCTGATGGGATGCGGGAACATCCTGTTATCAGAAATAGCATCTGGACTACAACCAAGAGCCCCAATGCAGTGGCAGATATGCCTCGGCTGCGCTGAGTTTCTTGCAATTTGCTCACTCGTGCCCTCCTCTCAACAAAAAGCGCCAAGGTATGGTCCATCACCACGTGCAGAAATAACCGGGGCAAACCACTCTTGAGCTACGAACGACCATCCCTTTCAGAAAACAAAAAACCGAAAGCAAACCCCTTGCCAACGCAAGTAAGCCTTCGGCAGCTACAGAGAGACTTGGTTGTTTTCTGCCACTCAGGTGTATTCAGAGACAATAGTGTTGCGTTAGTTCCGGCATTGGACTATTGAGGGCTCTTGTGCTATTCTTCCCAGCCGAAGGGAGATGAGGAGGGGAGAATGAACACAGAAGCACCACGCAAACGCACCTTTCACAAATTCATAGCGCCAGTTGAAAGGCTGATTGCCAAGGCCGCGCAGCGATTCGATAGTGACAAAGGATACCGCAGGTTTTTCACTCGCCTCCATGTCCTGAGCCAGGTATACTTCCAGCTCTCCGACCTGAGATCTTTGCGCGAGTTGGGAGAAGCCCTGCGTGAAGATGAGCGGCTACGAGAGGTGATGGAGACCAGCGGTGTGGACAATTCTAATATCTCGCGAGCCAACGAGCGTCGTACCTTTGCTATCTTCCGCTACATCTTCCACGGCCTCTTCCCCAAAGCTCGCAGTTGTGCGGAACCAGCCTTGGGATTGCTGTCCACCCTCCATAAGGTCAAGATTCTGGATGGCTCCTTTATTCGTTGCTGCGCCTCAATGGCCTGGGCTAGGTACAAAAAGACCAAGAATGGCCTGAAGATCCACCTCCTGCTCGACTTACGGCTGATCCCAGATAAGCTGGTTGTTACCGCCGGAGCCTGTGACGAACGAGACATTCTCCGCCAAGTGATCAAGAGAGGGGTCACTTACATCTTCGATCGAGGGTACAACTGCTACGCCCTCTTTGCTCAGTTATCTCGCTCCGGAGTCTTCTTCGTCACCCGCCTGTTGTCCAACGCGGTGTACGAGATCGTGGGCCAACTGCCCCTGGATGAGGAAGCCATCAAACAGGGTATCCTGGGTGATTTTCGGATCCTCCTGGGAGGTCCCACTACCCGTGTGACAGTTCTCTTTCGGCTGATCATCTATCGGGCACCAAATGGGAAACTGTTCTCTTTCTTGACCAACCGCTGGGACTTGCATCCTTGGGTGATCTGCGAGATGTACCGCTGTCGCTGGCAGATCGAGCTGTTCTTCCGATGGATCAAGCAGAATTTGAAGGTGAAACGCTTCATCGGCCGCAGTGAGAATGCGGTGCTCATTCAACTGTATGCAGCATTGATCACCTTTCTACTGCTGCAAATCTTCGCTAGCAAGGTTGAAGGTGCTCAGCGCGTGACCCGCTGGCTGCTGCGCAGAGTCAGGCGTACACTGTTCTACTCAATACCAGCAACCGAAATCACAACCTATCTGGCTGCTATTGACACCAGTTGAAACAACGCAACACTATTGTTAATGAATACGTTCCTGAGGTACAAGATCAGAATAACGAGCCCGCTGGGCAAGCTGTTTGCTCAGCTTTCAGATATGTTGTATCGCCAAATGAGACAATGTTGGATGGGCGATGTCTCGCAGTCCCCACAAGACTACGGGACCCTGGTTGGTGTTACCTGCGCCACCGTAGGTGTCCACTTGATCACATAATGCCCTGTTAAGGAAGCAGGCGGCAGGCAATCTACTACCAGATCTCCAGGGTTCAGTGGGATCTCTGAGATATCTGTGCCGGGTCTAATACGGAATATACCATAGGTTTCATCAGCATACCGGACGAGGCACACCGACTTCTCCTCATCAGGCAAATCCGGTGCTAAATCGGTCGTTTTGGATATGGGGAGCGGGGTGGGGGTTGGTTCTGGGGGCGCTGGTGTCCTGACTTCCCCCGGGTAGGGTGTCGCCGTTGGCGGCGTTCCGGTATAGACCGGGGTATAGCCAGGCGGGGTCGGTGTGGGTGGCGCAGGTGTGGGCGTCCCGACCAGCGTGGGTGATGGGTGAGTAGGCACAGCTGTTAGTGTAGCAGGTGGGACCACTGTTGGGGTTTGCGGCGGGGGATAGGGCTGAGGCGTTGAGGTGACAGGGAGCGGAAAAGCCGTCGGCGTGACGGTCCCTATCGGATACGCCTGCTGCCCCACCGGCACCTTCTGGCTCAGCGGGCTAAAGAGCCCCACCAGCACCAGCGCGAAGGCCGCCAACGCTGCCAAGCCCAACACACCCTTTACGAAGTTCAATATCCTTCTCATTCTCATACCCTCCTCTCAACGAAAAGCGCCAAGGTATGGTCCATCACCACGTGCAGAAATAACCGGGGCAAACCACTCTTGAGCTACGAACGACCATCCCTTTCAGAAAACAAAAAACCGAAAGCAAACCCCTTGCCAACGCAAGTAAGCCTTCGGCAGCTACAGAGAGACTTGGTTGTTTTCTGCCACTCAGGTGTATTCGATAACTTCACCTTTGAAATTATGATACCACAAATCGGGATGGTTCAATTACGGGTTGAAATAGGTTGACACTTTTGGCCCCTTGAAAA
>CAYNWI010000188.1:0-3788 GCA_964400825.1 uncultured Anaerolineae bacterium
CCCTCTTCAGATTTCAGACTTCCGAGGTCTCTACAGGACCGAAAAACCGTTCTCCAGACCTCGGAGGTCTAGCTACATCTGGTCACCCTCCAGTGATTCCAACTTCTGAGTACATTCCGCGCACCCTGGGTTGAGGAGCAAGCCTGTCTCGAAATGCTCCTTGGCCTTGTTCTTTTCCCCAAGCTCAACGTAAACCAGGCCAAGGTCGTAATGGGTGACGTGATATTGCGGGTCAATGTTTAAGGAGTATTCGTATTGCCTTATTGCTTCTTGGTATTGATCAGCATTAAAGTAAACGTGCCCTAAACCGTTGCGGAAATCGGCATCGTGAGGTGCAATCTGAAAGGCTTGATGATAGAACTCAACCGCCTGTTCGAATTTGCTGGGGTCAATGGTCTCCGCCCAGTAACCATAGAGTTTCCCCGTATCGGCGTAGTACTCAGCCGCCAGAGGTCTTAATTGCCTGGCTTTCTGCATGGCTCTTTCGCAGCTTTGCAGCAGTTCGGCTTTCAAATCAACATCGTTGTCGGGGACGGCGTGTGCCAGTAGGAGGAGTAGCTCCGCCCGAAGGCGATGGTAACGAGCTTGATTAGGAGAGAGCCTGGTTGCCTGGTGGCAAGCGTCAACGGCTTCCTTCAGCGCTCCAGCCTCAGCGAGATCGTAACATCTTTCGAAGTTTATGTCAGCACGGATGAGGTTGATGTTGGTGGTCGTGGCGAAGAAGATGAGGATGAAAGCCGTTATCAGCGAATAGATCAACCATCGCACATTTGGATTTCTCAAATTCATCTTCAAATCCAAAGGGGCCAAGGCGATGGGCTCAACTTGCTCCTCCATTGGGCTTGTCTCGAATCTGTGAACAACGACCAGTAAGGCCACGTACAGCCAAAGGAGCATCAGGGTAGTCACCAGGGCGATGCCGACCTGGATTTCAACGAAATGAGCGAGGACCGCTGAGAGCAGGGCGATCAAGGTGAGTTGAGTACTCGAAGATTCCGTTCGCCACCAGAGGAGGGATATTCCATGATAGAAGAAATTGCCTATCAAGAATAAGTAGGCCAGCAATCCCAAGGCCCCGTTCATGATTAGCAAATCCAACAGATGATTATGAGCCCGATCGGCCAGGGCGTTGCGGTCCTCGATGTGGCCCAGCTTGGGGGGATAGACGGTGGGGAAGATGCCGCTCATCATCTCGGGGCCATAGCCGACAAGGGGACGCAAGAAGTGTAGCGGGTCGGGTCTAAGGCCGATGGGAGGACGGGAGCGCAGCAACTCTATCTCCGCCTGCCAGATGAGCAACCTGACCCCCACCGTGCCAGTGGTCGCTTGTAGATCGTCTATGATCACTAAGCTCGATAGGTAAGGCAGGGTTTGCAGCCGCTCAAGCGGGGTGCGAGGCAAATTCAGCAGCACTAGAAGAACAACGAAAGCCATACTCATGGCAATGGTAACGACTAGCAGCCATCTGGTCCTGCGCCGCAGCGAGAGCAGGACAGTAAAGAGAGTGATGCCAGCCAGGAAACCCAGCCACGGCCCGCGGGCCCGGGTGTAGAGAAGACAGACCGACTGCAGCGCCAGAAGCAAAGCGTATCCAGCAGCTTGGAGAAGCTTAAGACAGCGCGATAGGAGTGGTTGGTTGTCTCTTAAGAACATCTGCAGCGTAGCAAGCAATCGGGCAAGCGTCGGGGGAATGACCATGATCAAATAGGCGCCGAGGAAGATCGGATTTCCCATCGTCGAGTCTACCCGACCCATGGGACCATCTAAGACGAATATAGGGTCCACACCAAAATGTTGCAACACTCCGTAGAAGGCCACAGGCAGACTCGCGAGGAGCGCAACGGTAACGACACGATCAAACTGAGCCTTCGTTCGCAAGTTGAAAGCGACCAGGAAAAAGAACAGAACGTAGCAAAGTGTAGTATAGGTGCCCTGCACTCGCAGGTATTCTCCCCACAGGCTGAGGCGAGGGTTCATAGAGGTGATGGTAGTCAGAAGATAAACGGCGGCAAAGAGGAGGGCTGGGATGACAAGGGATACAGTGAAGAACTTATGGAGACTCAAAGCAGGGGGATTACTGGTATCTTGCGATGCCAAAACCCTATCAATGGCAAGGCTCACCAGCCAGCTAGCCAGCATGAGGAGGGTGATGAAGCGAAATAGAGCGACTTTGGGAAGGTCATAGCTATTGAAACCGTAGATGTTAAACGAGAGCGGTACGATGAAGATGGCTGCTAGCCAGCCTATTTCGATAACCCTCTTATAAAAAGAACGCGATTCTAGCAACTAGCCCTCACATAAAGGACACAACACAAAATGGCACAGCTTATGAATAAACACGCGCCCAACCCGTGTTTCAAGTTGGACGCGTGTTTGGGGTTGCCCCACAGGATCATGGAGCAGTTTCGGACACAGTCAAACCCGCGCCATCGGCATCCCAGGTGTACCAGTACTTTGTTGTGCTGCGTAGATACTTTCCGAAAGGCGCGTCCGCATCGTCAGTGTTGATCACAGCCGCACCAGCTCTCGCCTCAATCGCGTCCTCGCTGTCAACCGCCACGTCCTGCGTGTTGTAGACATCAATGGCTGCCTGGACGACGGCCTTTTCGGAATTCGCGCTCTTTGTTGTCGCCCCACTCAGGAGATCAGCCAGGTTGGGGACCACGATGGCGATCAGGATGGCCATGATGGCCAGAACCACCAGCAACTCTACTAGCGTGAAACCACGCTCACTACGTATTCTCTTGAACATTTTAGTACCTCCTTCTTGTTTTTTGTTCATAGTTCGTAATTAGAGACGAGATGTTTGAGTTTTCAGTATTTTTCTCCCCTTTCGCCTCCTTCCTTAATGACTAAGATCACGTTAGCTTCCTCGCTACTTCTAACTCAATTTCTTGCCCCCATTATATCACAGCCTGGGGGAGATAGGTGTGAAAATAGCGTGAATTCCACGTGAATTCTTAGTGAAGAAAGAAGGCTCAGCGGCGGCGGGTGTGGGGCCCTAGCCACTCCCGCAGCTCCTCGGGGTTGTCCGATTTTCGGAATGCGTCTTCTGGATTGATTAATCCTCTCTGACAAAGGTCTCTCAAGGCCTGATTGAGGGTCTGCATGCCGTATTGGGATCCGGTCTGGATGACATTGGGCATCTGATAGGTCTTCCCCTCCCTGATGAGGTTACAAACGGCAGTGGTGGCGATCATCACCTCCACGGCAGGGACCCGGCCGTTGCCACCCGCCTTGGGAATCAACGTCTGGTAGAGCACCCCCCGCAAAGTGGTTGAGAGTTGGGCGCGGATCTGGTTTTGCTGGTACGGGGGGAAGACGTCAATGATGCGGTCAATAGCCCCAGGGGCGCTGGGGGTGTGCAGGGTAGCAAAGACCAGGTGCCCTGTCTCCGCAGCGGTGAGGGCAGTGGCGATGGTCTCCAGATCGCGCATCTCCCCCACCAGGATGACGTCTGGGTCCTGGCGAAGGACACGCTTCAGAGCGTCAGCGAAGGACCTGGTATCCGCCCCCAGCTCCCGTTGGGTGATGAAGCATCGTTTATCCTTGAAGAGATACTCTATCGGATCCTCGATGGTGACTACCCGACGGGCTTCCCTTTCATTAAGGTAATCCAGCATAGCCGCCAGGGTGGTAGATTTGCCGCAGCCGGTGGGCCCGGTGACCAGGATCAGCCCATCTGGCTTCATGGCCAGAACTTTGCACACCTCTGGTAGCCCCAGCTCCTCGAGGGCAGGGATCCTCCAATTAACCTGGCGAAAGACCAGGCTGATGGTGCCCCTCTG
>CAYNWI010000188.1:3888-5575 GCA_964400825.1 uncultured Anaerolineae bacterium
CGCGAAGCAGTTCGTCAACGTTCATAATAAACACCTCACATACCAGTCTATGATCTGCTGTCCATACAACATGGCCACCATCCCTCCTGTGACCAGGAAGGGGGCAAAGGGGATGGGGTCTTTGCGCCCCCTCAGGCCGGTCAGCAGCAAGCCGCCCCCTACCAGCCCCCCCGCGACGAAGGAAATAAGCAGGGCAGCTAACACCGTGGGGAAACCTGCTACCAATCCGATAAAAGTGGCCAGCTTGACATCGCCCATCCCCATCCCGGCCGGATAGATAAAGGCGATGAGGAAGAGCAGCCCGAAGCCGATGGCTCCTCCGACGAGCAACTCTACCACATCATGGTCGGGGGTAAAGGGACTGGCCAGCAAGGCCACGGCGATGGCCGGGTAGATCACCCGGTTGAGCACGAGCTGGTGCTCCAGATCAACGAAGAAGATAACGATGAAGAAGCAGGTGTACAGGGTGGTTAGCAGCAGTTGAAGGGAGAGACCGTGATGATACCAAAGCAGGACAAACAGCAGCCCTGTCACCGACTCGACCAACAGGACGCGCCGGGGTATCGGTGCTCCGCAGTAGCGGCACCGCCCCCTGAGGAAGAGGTAGCTGAACAGGGGAATCAAGTCGAACGGGGTCAACCTTCGCCCACAGGCTGGGCAATGGGACGGCGGTGAGACGATGGATGCCTTCTCTGGCAGACGGTCTATGCAGACGTTGAGGAAACTGCTAACGACCAGTCCCAGCACGGCGTAGAGCAAGGCCATCAACCGCTCAGGCCTCCTTCTTGAGGGCCAGCCCGATGTTAACCATGAACTGGTGGAGGGGCAGCGTTTCTGGATACTCCAATGGCGGCGTGGGCATCTCGATGGTATAGCCCATCTCGGCCCGGATGGTCTCGTTTACGCTGGGTATGCCTGTCAACTCTCCCGTCAGGAAAACAGGGACCGAGGGCTCAAGCAGTTTATCGGGGTGGCTGTGGTTGTAGAAATCAATGGTTCGAATTACCTCTTCGACCAGACGGCGTGCTTTCTGCTGCGGGGCAAGAGCCTCCCTGTGCAGGACTGCACTCCGCGTGATGTCAGGGATACCATCTCCCACCACTACCACGTGGAAGCTTTCATTCTCCAGGTCAGCGATAACTGCGTTCCGCTGATTGACGGCCCTGACGAGGGCCAGGGGCTTGAGGTCCATCGCTCCGAGCTGGATGTCGGCTATTTGGAAAGCAGTGATGTGGGCATCTACAAGGTCCCGTGGCGCGCCCAACACGTAGACCTGCTGCATATCGTCCTTCTTACCGATCACCTGGTAGGAGAGGTAGAGCTCGTCCACAGGCACGGGCATCGTTCGCCTGGCCTCGCGACCGATGGCATCCGCCAACAGGCTCGGATTCATCTTCGGTAAATCAAAGATTTGAGAAGTCGAGCCTAACCCTATCACCGTCAGGCTGGTAATGACCCCCTTCTTGGGTGCTTTGTGCTCTCGGAAAAGGGTCTCGAGGGCCAGGCCCACCTGCGCAGGGTCACGGACCAGGCCGTTCTCGACCAGGCCCGGCTCCAGAGGCACTTGCCCCCATTTCTGGACCTTTTGCCCCTTGGCCGTGAGCAGCCGCAGGCTTCTCTCCTCAATGTTCACCGTCACCGTTTCTGGACTACTACGCAAACTTAGTTTCATAGTTGCACCTGCCTT
>CAYNWI010000189.1:0-3173 GCA_964400825.1 uncultured Anaerolineae bacterium
CAAAGGACGTGGCAACGTGGTAGCGTCTGAACGGGCTGGTGTGGCTGCCATCTTTTGTATGTAAGTGCGTTGCACCCATAGTCGCAACTGCTCACCTGCTCCCGCTGGACCTGGTCCAGCGGGAGCAGCGGTTGTTGCGGCCCTGGCCAAGCGCATGGTTCGCGGTTTTCAGGGTTGGTCATCGTCGTTGGAGCAGCGGACTAGGGTCCGCTGCCAGCAAGGTGAGCAGACACCATCAGTTTTTGCAGATCACTTGATCTGCACCTCAGCCACCCACCACATCCACTGTTCGTCGAGGTAGGTTTCTCTCGCTTCGGCGGGGAAGACCAGCTTGACGGGGCCGCCCAGGTCTTTAATGAGGTCTTGGCCGCCCACCTGGTAGGCCAGCATGATGGGCCACTCCTTCAGGTCGGCAGCCGCGATTTCGACCGTCATTCCGTCCTCGGCCACCAAGACCATGGCTCCGGCCTCGTCCGAGCCGCCGCACAGCTCCCAGACCTTGGCCAGGGTGAGACCGCGATACTCCAGGCCGTCGCCCATCCAGGGGTCGTCAATGACTTGCTTGATGGCGTACTGGTCGAGCTGGTCGGCGTCGAAGTGGCACTCTTCGCCCACGTTGGGCAGGGTGAGGTCGCCGGTGACTTTCAGGATCACATCGCCGGTGGGCGCGGGGAGAGGGCCGGCGACGGGCAAGGGGGTGGATGTTGGGGGCACCGGCGTCGCTGTCGGCGGCACTGGCGCGGGCGTCGGTGGTAGCGGTGTCGGTGTGGGGGTGGCTTGGGGCGCACACGCCACCAGCACCAGGGCGACAATCAACAGGGTTGATATGACTAGATTTTTGTTCATTTTTCTTTCTCCTTCTTTTGTTGCTTAATGTTGCTCGGCGATGTTCTTGTCTACAACTTTCTTGGCTTCATCCAGTGCTTCCTGCGGGGTGGCGGCCTGCAGCTCCACAGATTCCACTGCTCTCCGCAATGCGCCATCGCTGGTGCCCAGAGCCGAGAAAACCGGGATGGCGTAGGAGTACTCAAGTTCTTCGATGGGCACTTGCTGCAGGGGATGATCTTCCAGATAGGCTCGCATCTCCGGCCAGTCCAGGGCGTCTTTGTAGATGGGCACGTAGCCAGTGTGGGTGGAGAGGTAGAGCGAGCTTTCCGGACTGGTCATGAACTTGACGAACTCCCAGGCGGCGTCGAGGATGGCCTGCTCCTCGTTCTTGAAGATGACCAGGCTGCCACCGCCTATGGGAGCAACCGTATCGCGCCCGGCGATGGTGGGGATCATGGCCACACCGAGTTCGAAAGCGACTTCCTCAGCGATGCCGGGGATGCCAGAGCTGGAATACAGCAGCATACCTGACTTGCCAGCCAGAAAGTCGCCCTCGGCCTCCTGGTGTTGGCCAGGGGGCATGACCTGGTACTTGTTGACCATGTCGCCCCACAGTTGCAGCATCTCCACCGCCTCAGGGTTGTTGTACAGCACTTCGGTCTGCTCCTCATTGATGATCTGGGCACCGTTCTCCAGGAACATGGTGCTCAGGTACCAGTGGGTGTTCGAGTGGGTGTTGAAGCCCCACTGGTCTATCTGGCCGTTGCCGTCGGTGTCCTGGGTCAGCTTTTGGCCGTACTCGATGACCTCATCCCACGTGGTGGGCGGCTTGTCGGGGTCGAGCCCGGCGGCGACGAAGAGGTCCCGGTTGTAGTAGAGCATAGGGACACTGTTGTTGAGAGGCATGCTCCAGGTCTGTCCCCCTGCGCTGTTGTATTCCCAGAAAGCGTCGTGAATCTGCGAACGGTCAATGCCGTTGGGGCCGTCGGTAAAATCGGTGATGGGGACAATGGAGTCAGTCTTTCCCAGCAAAGGCGCTCCGCCCAGGTGGGCCACGTGGGGCAGGGTTTGCTCGGCGAAAATGGCGTTCCACACCTTGCCCATGATCTGGGCGTACGCGCCCTGGTAGGTGGCGTTGACCTGGATGCTGGGATGAGAGGCGTTGAACTGCTCCACCAGAGCCTCGACCGCCTCCCCGGAGCTCCCACCGAGGGCATACCAGAATTCGAGTGCGATCTGGGGGATGGGCGTCTCGATTGCTACGGGCTTAACTGTCGGAGTTTCTGCTGCCTTTTCACCCGCGCAGGCTGTAAGCACCAGCAGGCCAGCTATGAGCACCATCAATATTTTTCTCCATTTGACCATGAACTACATCTCCTCCTGAGTTATTCACACTGACTGCTTTAGAAACCTGTGGGTTTTGAGTTCCGCCTGCACCTCCTTTCCGATGACTTACACTCCTTTGAGACCTGTGGCAGCGATGCCTTCCACGAACGACTTCTGGATGATGAAGTAGAAGATTACTACTGGTAAGGAGACAAAGACGGTGGCGGCCATGAAGAGGCCCCACTGGGTGCCGCCCTCCTGACTGACGAAGTAGCGCAGGCCGATCTGCAGGGTACGCATGTTTTTGCTGGTGGTGACGATGAGTGGCCAGAGGTAGGAGTTCCAATTGCCCATGAAGGCGAAGAGGGCCTGGGAAGCCAACACCGGCTTCGAGAGGGGCAGGACAATTTCCCACAGAAAGCGCAGCCGGCCACAGCCATCCAGCTTGGCCGCGTCCTCCAGGTCACGGGGCAGGGTCATGAACTGCTGCCGCAGCATGAAGACGCCGAAGGCGCTGGCCAAGAAAGGCACGATCAGCCCTTGATAGCTATCCAGCCAATGCAGGCTCTTGAGCACCAGGTACGATGGCACCATGGTCACCTGGGTGGAGATCATCGTCGTGCTGAGGAACAGGGCGAACATGAAGTTCTTGCCCTTGAAGTTCATGCGGGCGAAGGCAAAGGCGGCCAACGAGCAGGTGATCAGTTGCCCTACCGTCACGGCCACAGCCACGGCCACGCTGTTGAAGAAATAGCGTCCAAACGGGGCTGCGTTCCAGGCGTCCACATAGTTCTGAAGTCGCCAGGCTTGGGGGATCCAGGTAGGTGGATAGGTAAAGATCTCTCTCTTATCTTTGAGCGAGGTCGAGAGCATCCAGATGTAGGGCATCATCACCACTGCGGCCGTAACTCCCAGAGCGATGTACCAGAAAGTGGCAAAGATGGCCCTGCGTTGTCGTTGGGAAGGCCGGGTGTTTCTCCGAGAGACTGTACTTGTCTGACTGACCATGATTTTCCTCC
>CAYNWI010000189.1:3273-5569 GCA_964400825.1 uncultured Anaerolineae bacterium
TTTCACTCGTAATGCACCCGCGAGCCCATGACCTTAAACTGAACCAGGGTCAACACCAGCAGGAGGACGAACAGCACGCAGGCTATGGCCGAAGCGCGCCCCATAGCGAAGTGCTCGAAAGCCTCCTGGTAAAGAAGGTAGGTGATGGTAGTGGTGGCCCCCAGTGGGCCCCCTTCCGTCATCACGTTCATCTGGGCAAAGGCTTTGAGAGAGTTGATCACCCCGATGACCAGAATGTAGAAAGTCGTCGGCCCCAACAAGGGCCAGGTGACTTTGTGGAATCGGGCCCACGTCCCCGCCCCGTCAATCTCGGCTGCTTCGTACAGAGTGTGCGGGATGTTCTGCAGCCCGGCCAGGAAGATGATAATGTTGTATCCCATGCCGTGCCAGATACCCATCAGGATCAGCGATGGCATCGCCAGGTGTGGGTCGCGCAACCAGCGCAGCGGTGAAAGCCCCAGCTTGAGCAGGATGCTGTTGGCCAGGCCGTAATCAGCCGGGTGGTAGATCCACATCCAGACCACCGAGATGGCGACGGTGGAGGTGATGGTCGGCAAGAAGTAGGCGGTGCGGAAAAGCCCTACCCCCCGCAACCGCTGGTTGAGGAAGAGAGCCACTACCAGCGCAATGGCCATGTTGAACGGAACCCCCAGGGCGTAATAAAAACTGTTGCGTAGGGCCATAAAAAAGTCGCGGGAGCCGATTTCGTCGGTGAACAGGTAGCGATAGTTCTCCAGGCCGCTGAAAGAGGGTTTGAAAGGCAGGTTCCAATCGGTTAGGCTGGCGTAGAAGGAAAAGAACAGAGGAAAAAAGACGAAAGCAGCGAAGACGATCAGGCAGGGCAACAAGAAGAGGTAAGCAGAGAAAGTTTCTTCTCCCCAGCTACGCCACCAATGGCCCGCTTTGCGCAATCCTCTGCTTGTGACCATATCTTGCCCCCTTGTTTGCTAACAGTAAGTTTGGGATCGGGACATAGATTTTCCAGCGCAAAGGTCAGCGATGGATAATGTGCCAGCGCCCATCGCAGGAAAGCAACTTAACACGAATCTCGGAGCACCAACTTGGTTGGCAGGAGCTTCCTTGTGGGAGGCTTGCCTTTGTCCCCGATCCTCTCCACCAGCATCTCGACGGCCGCAGCCCCCATCTCGCGCTTGGGCTGGGCTACAGTGGTCAGGCTGGAGTTAGTGAACGAAGCGAGGGCGATGTCGTCGCAGCCGACGATGGCCACGTCCTGAGGTATTCTCAGCCTCTTTTGGCTGGCAGCGCATATCGCTCCTATAGCCATCAGGTCGTTGCAGGCGAAGACAGCCGTGGGCGGTTCGTCGAGGGCCAGGAGCTCCCTCATGGCCTCGTAGCCGCCTCCACAGCGGAAATCGCCTCGCGCTATTAGTTCCTCTCGCAAGGGAATGCCGTGTTCCTCCAGGGCCCGTTTGTACCCTTCCACCCGCTTTTTGCTGATTCCCAGCATTTGTGGCCCGGCGATACACCCTATGCGATGGTGCCTCAGCCCGATGAGGTGTTCGGTGGCCTGATGGCCGCTCTCCACGTTGTCGGCGATGACTGTATCCACCCCCACCCCCGGAAGCTCTCTGCCACAGACGACGACGGGCATCCCTTGCTCGATGAGGGCCTGGACGCGGCTTGAGCTCTCGCCAGCGGCAATGAGGACGATGCCGTCCACCTTCTTCTCTTGGAGGATCCCAATGCAGGTGGCCTCCTTCTCCAAATTGCCGTTGGAATCGCAGAGGATGACATTGTAGCCGAGCTCGAAGCCTGCGTCCTCCACCCCTCTTGCCACCTCGGCCAGGAAGGGGTAGGAGATGTCGGGCACGATCATGCCGATGTTGTGGGTTTTCCTGCGTCGCAGGCTCCTGGCGATGGCGTTAGGGTGGTAGTTGAGCTCCTTCATGGCCTGGTAAACCCTCGCTTTAAGCTCGCCGCTCACAAAGCGGGTCTCATTGATCACATGGGATACAGTAGCAGTTGAGACGTCTGCTCTGCGGGCGACATCCTTCATAGTAACCATCGTTTCACCTTTGGCAATCGTTTGCGTAATCGTTTACTTCAATTATAACAAAAAAGAGCCACCCAGTCAAATCGCCTTGGCGGCGATGTCGTGGAGATGCACGTGGCGGACCAAGGCGATGAAGCCGGGCGGAGCAGCCACCGAGCCGTTGCGGGCGTCGTGGCCCAGGTCCCAGCAGATGCCAACCCTCGGCGAGCTCAGTCCGGAGACGATTTCCACTAACTCAGCCTTGTTGTCCCCGATCTTGTTTGCCTGCTCCTCTCTGACCAG
>CAYNWI010000190.1:0-5566 GCA_964400825.1 uncultured Anaerolineae bacterium
TCAAAATGCTCGAAGTTAGCCTGGGCGATAGCGGGATTCAGAATATACTCCCAGATGGGCTGGCGCGGGCTGCCGTGTACCAGGGTGAAGTCCTCTTCGACCAGGCTCTTGGGGAGTGTCTCCAGGTATTCCAGGTTGGAAGGTGACAACTGCTCCCTGGTCCAAAGGCAGGCCCTCTTAGCGTCGGGATTGAAATCCTCGGTGTCCATCTTGCCCAGCGCGGCCCAATCGTGATTGCCGACCACGCAGATGTGCGGTAGATCTCGCAGCCGCTCGACGCACTCGTTGGGGTCGGGGCCGTAGCCTACCACGTCGCCCAGGCACCAGACCTTGTCGAAAGGGCCAGCGTCGGCCAGGACGGCCTCGAAAGCTGCCAGATTGGAATGAATGTCGGAGATGATGAGGTAGCGCATCTTAAATCAGCAGGTCAACAAATCAGCAAGCATGAACAATGCTGGCGATCTTCTGCCCCAGGTGGACGCTGTAGTTCATGCCTCGGTCCTCAGGGTAGATTTGGGCGGTGTTGGCGAGATACAAGCCCTCGATCGGAGTCTGATGGTCGGGTACTTGCTGGGAGTAGTGGCAGGTGACGATGGGCTGTCCCGCGTCGTCGCGGAAAAGCCAGCTCTCCTCCACCCAATCCAGGTCGAATTCGGGATTGATCCGCTGCACGTGAGGCAAGTACTCTCGTAGGAGTTCGTCCTGGGAAAGGGAGAAAAGCGGGCTGTCCAAAGATAGGTAGTTGGAGAGGTACAAAACGTGCTTGCCGCCGTAGACCTCGGCTGGCATGTAGTTGGTGTGCTCGATGGCGGCCACGAACGGTATGCTGGGATCGCTGATGTTCATCCAATAGATGTGGCTGAGCGGTCGCTTCATCTTCAGCGCCAGGCAGAGCGCGCTCTGGTACTTGACGTGGCTCAGTTTCCCGACGTAGGCAGAGGGGAGCTCCGGCACCATCTCGGTGAAGGCGAAGGAGGGGGCAGTGGCGATGATGAGGTCAAAGTTTCGGGTTTCAGGTTTCAGGTTCCAGGTTGGACGCTCTTCTGAAACTTGAAACCTGAACCCTGGAACTTGGAACTGAAGTCCGATGGCTTTGCCATCTTCCACGACGACTCGCTCCACGGGGGCGTCGGTGTAGACCTCGCCTCCCATTTCCTGAATCTGCTTCTCTAGCTCGTCAATCAGGAGCTGGAAGCTGCCTTCCATGTAGCCCAGTTGCTCCTTCTGCATCCCTTTGGGGCGGGAGCCGAAGCGGAGGCGCATCTTCCCCCAGAACCAGGTCATGGATACCTCATCGTAGCTATCGCCGAACTTGCTTCTAAGCAGCGGCTCCCAGATGGCGTTGTAGACGCTTTTGCCCGCGTATTTCTCTAGCCACTCTTTAGCAGTGATGTCCTCGTACTTTCGCCAGTCGGCCTGGCGCTGGAGGTAGACGGAGACGAGGCCGGCCCACAGGCGGTTGGGCAGGCTCAACGGGGTAAAGCGCAGCAGGTCTAGCGGGGTGACAAAGTCGTAGACCTGGCCGCCGTGAAAGAGACCCACCCGGGAGTCAATCCAGCGCATCTTGGATGAGAGGCCCAGCCCGTTGATGAGCTTGATGATGGGGCGGTCGCTGGTGAAGAGATGGTGATAGAACTTCTCCAGGCGAGTCCCCTCGATGGGGAAAGTGCTGGCTTGGCCGCCCAGTTCCGCTTCTTTCTCGAAGACGGCTACGTCGTGTCCATTCTTAGCCAGCTCATAAGCCGCCGTCAGCCCGGCGATCCCCCCGCCGATGACGCCGATTTTCATCTATCCTCCTTAGCCATGTCGCCGGCCCTTTGCCTCCGCCGCCACTCCGAACTCCGCCCACGAGACGCTCTCCCGCCACATGTAATACGCTCCCAGCACCGTGATGGGGAACCACAACGCCGCGTGCAGGATCAGAGTGTAAGCCGTGGCCTCCTCAGGGTTTACGCCATAGGCTGCCAGCACCGCGATGCCAGGAGCATCGAAGGTGCCCACGTAGCCTGGGCTGGAGGGGATGGTGGTGGCCAGATTCACCACCCCGTTCATCAGCATCAGCACGTAGAAAGGCACGCTGAAATCGAAAGCGTGCATCACGAACCAGTACTTGACCGTCTCCGCCAGCCAGATCACCAACGAGGTGACGAAGATCATCAACACGTCCTTGCCGCTGCGCAGGGAGTGTAGGCCCTCCACGAATCGGTCCAGCAGTCCACGAGCTTGCTCCCGAAACCGCTCTGGCAACAGGCGCTCGATGAGCCAGTTATAGACCGCTTGCGAGCGCTGGGGCGAGGCGGCCATGACGAAGAAGACGCCCAGAGCGCCGAAGAAAAGCAAGCTGGCGAGGACGACCACCTGTCTGAGCCACAGCTGCATGGGGACGAGGGGCAGGGAGAAAAAGACGAACAGGAGCATGACCACGCCATCGAAAATGCGCTCCACCACGATGGTAGCCAGGGATGCGCTGACACTCACCCCTTCCTTCTTTTTGAGAACGTAGGCCCGGATGACCTCGCCAGCGCGGGCGGGATAGACGTTGTTGCCCATGTAGCCGATGCAGACCACCGGGAAGAGGCGAGCCAGGGGCACGGGCAGCAGGGGGCGCAGCAGGTAATGCCAGCGCCAGGTGCGGGCCCAAACGGCGAAGAAGTAGACGGCCACGCCGGGGACAATCCACCAATACCTGGCCGTCCTCAGGGCCAGCCAGACCTGGGCCAATTCCATGCGGCTCAGGACTACGTAGAGACAGATAGCACTGATAATCAAGCCCAGCCAGAGTTGCCATCTCTTGAGCATGGTTTCTCCCTTTGAAAGAAACCGGGTTTCCCCCCGCTGCGCAAAAAAGTCTACGCTCTTTAAAAACCTGGTTTCTGATTTATGCTGGCTAATTGTACCACACCATGCGAAAAGAAACAAAAAGGGGGTATCGGCTTGCCCGATACCCCGCATGATCAGCTTAGGGCTGCTTATGCCGCAGCCTCTTCCCCCGGCGCGAGCATCATTCCCAGGATCCTCTCCAGAGCCATGGTATGGCTGCACACACCGTGGCTGGCGAAGAAGTTGCAGCCGCAGCCCCATTGCCCCTCGTCGTAGGTGACCGTGTACGTGCTGTGGTCTCCCCTGAAGGTGACCTCGAACGCATTGAAAGTGACCCTCTCGGTCTCCTGGGCATAGCGCTTGGCTTTCTGGATCTTGCCGATCATCCCTGAATCCATTTCTGCCTCCTCTGATTAGATAGTTAGTGGTGGCTTCTCAAACAACAAAACACCAAGGCGGAACCAAGCCTTAGTGTTTTGAGGCGCAGTGTTTAACGATTTGTAAAACGGACACAATCATGGTCGCATTCCCCCACCGGTACATCTCAAACTGTGAGAATAGTATACCGCGTTTGTATGCTTTTGTCAAACCTGCTTTGATCAGCCATTTTGGTAGGGGCAGCCCTTGCGGTTGCCTCTACAGTTGGGCCAGTCGCTCTTTGAGGTAATCAATGGCTTTCACTGGTGTGGGATCAATCTCATAGAGCAGGGCCAGGTAAAAACTGACGTAATCGCCGAAGTGGATGGCGGACAGCATCTGAGCCAGGGGGCTTTC
The DNA here is from genome assembly GCA_964400825.1 of uncultured Anaerolineae bacterium. Taxonomy (GTDB): domain Bacteria; phylum Chloroflexota; class Anaerolineae; order VGOG01; family VGOG01; genus CAYNWI01. The sequence goes on from CAYNWI010000190.1 coordinate 3,595, forward strand.
GCCGCGAGCTTCGATGGTCTCGCAAGCTCCCCCCCGCCTGGTTAAGATCTCCTGAGTGACCTGGAACCGTACTTTGTGGCGCGGGTGATCCAGAGAGGAAATCAGCATCACCACCAGGATTCGCTCGGCCAACTCTTGTGGAAACTGATAGCCCAGGACGGCGTTATGATTGAGCTCCGGCAGTTGCTCGAAGAAGCTCCAGGCCTTAGAATTCTCGTTGAACTGGGTCTTCCAGCGGTGAGCTACCTCGGCCAGGTACCCCGACCCATAAATCACGGGCAGATGCCCATAGAGCCGCTTCGCCAGTCGCTTGGCGGGGTTCGCGGTTACGGGGACGGTCTCCCCTATCTCTTTTTGTAGGGCTTCCATCACAGCGATAGCCTCTTCGAGATCGTCCGACTTGTCGCCGATAAAGCCCAACTTCTGCACGACGCCGATCAGAGAAACGATAGAGTATCCCAGGGCTGCGCGGGGCTGGGATTGGTAGCAAAAGGTCAACAGAGGCACTCGCAGCTCCCGTGCCCGCTGAGCCAGCTTGCCGTCGGTGGTGACAGCCAGGAGGGCAGCGCCTCTTTGGCGGGCTTCCTCGAAAGCCGCCAGAGTCTCCTCAGTGTTGCCGGAGTAGCTGCAAGCGATGACCAGGGTCTCGGCACTGACGAAGGCCGGCACGGTGTAATCGCGGTTGGTCACGATGGGCAGAGCGCACTCAGGCCCGGCCAGGGAGCGCAGCAGGTCCCCGCCGATGGCCGAGCCCCCCATGCCCAGCACCACGATCTTGTTGACCTGGCGATATTCGGGGGGAAGTTCGAAGCTCTGCACATTCGCCCAGGCGTCACGGCACTGCTGGGGCAGCTCGGCGATGCGGCCCAGCATGTCAGCGGGGTCTGTCTTTTGGAAAAGAGTCCAGTTATCGAGGTCAATCATCTTTGACCCTCCCTCGTCGAGTGTTTTCGACTTGTGCGATATTCTACCACATTCGGTACAAAAGTGAAAGTCAGAACCCCTTCCCTTCGACAAGCTCAGGGCACTGCAACGCCACCTTGTAAACCTCGCGCTTGGGCCAGCCCGCCAGCTCAGACACCGCTTTGACTGCCTCTTTCCTCCCCACGCCCTCCTCCAGCAACTCGGCTAGCGCCTCCATAACTCGTTCCTCATCCCACGTTACTCGTTCCTCCCCTGCCCCCTCAATGACCAGGGTGAACTCACCTCTGGGAGGGTTCTCCTCGAAATGTGTCAGGGCCTGGCCGATGTTCCCTCGCCAAACCTCTTCGTGCAGCTTGGTCAGCTCTCGAGCCAGGGCGATGCGCCGGTCGCCCAGCACGTCTTTTAGATCGGCCAAGCTCGCCCGCAGCCTGTGGGGCGCTTCGAAGGCCACCAGGGTGCGTCTCTCCCCGGCCACCGATGCCAGGAGTTGGCGTCGCTGCTTCTGGCGGCGGGGTAAGAAGCCCAGGTATAGAAAGCTGTCGGTGGACAACCCTGAGACCACCAAAGCGGTGATCAACGCCGAAGGGCCGGGCACCGGCACCACGGGGATACCCTGTGCGATGGCGGCTTGAATGAGCTCGTAACCTGGATCGGAGAGGCCGGGCATGCCAGCCTCGGAGACCAGGGCCACGTCCTTCTGCCGCAGAGTGCTGAGAAGCTCATCCAGCCTGGTCAGCTTGTTGTGCTCGTGGTAGCTGGTGAGAGGCGTCCTGATCTCATAGTGGGTCAGGAGCTTCCGGGTGCGGCGGGTGTCCTCGGCAGCGATGAGGTCCACTTCCCCCAGGATGCGCAGCGCCCGCAGGGATACGTCCTCCAAATTGCCGATAGGCGTTCCAACCACGTACAGGGTACCCACTGATCCTTCCCTCAAAACATTCATGTGGCTTGCTACTATTATACAGGATTGGCCGTTTTTAGTCCAGGTGCAAGTTTGCCGAATACCCTGGCTTGTTTGCTTAATGACCTCTTTCATGTTACAATACGATGC
>CAYNWI010000191.1:0-5565 GCA_964400825.1 uncultured Anaerolineae bacterium
CCTACATTCATAAACTCCAGATCAACGCCTGACGCGGCGGATTTATGTCCCCCGCATGTTTGGCCCACGATGAAAATAGCCAAATCCTCAAGAAAATCCCCGAAAAGCCTTTCCTCGGACGAAGAAAGCCGGGCGTCCAACAAACCCTCTACCAAATCCTGGGCCTTGGTTATGTTCTTCGCCCTGAACAAGTACGGGTTTTTCTTCAAAAGGTCTCTGAGTTTCAGGTTTTCTAACAACCTGATTCTCCACTGGTGGAAATCAACAATGTTTTCATTTACGTACTCGCAGACTTGGCCGAAATCTAACGACTCCATTGCACTTACCTCACTTCGTATTCTTCAAGCTCTTCCAGTAATCGCGGTTGTATCTGCATCAGTCTTTGCCTTGCAATTTGACAGTATTCCTCATTGATGTCAATCCCTACATATCTACGTCCAAGCTGCTTTGCTGCCACTGCTGTTGTTCCTGAACCGATGAACGGGTCCAAAACAATACCGCTGCTATCCGTGAACAACTTGATAAACCAGGTCGGCAAACCTACAGGGAAAACCGCACTATGCCTCCTGTTTGAACACTCTGTAGCCATGTGAATTACATTGGTCGGGTAAACCTTGTCACGACCAACCCACTTCGAGACATTCTTGCCAAACCCACTTCCGACTCTGGATTCGTCTCTGATTTGATCTGTCTCACTGAGACTGTTTAGACGGTCTTGAGCCCAATCCCCTACAGGAACCATGACTGCCTCTTGATACATGTTGAATTTTCGCCGCTTGTTAAACTGAATCAATCTCTCCCAGGCATCCCTGAACCTGTTAGGCCACTTGCCAGGGTAAGCGTTCTTTTTGTGCCATATGAACTCCTCAGTCCACAGCCAACCCTGCTCTCTCATTCTCAATGTCAATTCAATGACGTAGGTGTGTCTCTCTCCGTTTACAGCTCTCTCCTTGATATTTAGAATGAAAGTTCCCGTAGGCTTCAACACCCGCAAGAGTTGCGCCGCTTTCGGCAAAAACCAATCTACATACTCACCAGGCCTCACGCCGCCATAGGTTGTCTTCCTCTGGTCTGCGTAGGGCGGTGAGGTGAAAATCAGGTCAATGGAGTTGTCTGGAAAACCTTTTAGAACTTGCTCGCAATCACCCTGGATAATCTTGTTGACAAAACTCATTTTCTTCCTCCTCCATCCCTACACTGTTCGAATGCCCGCTACAGATCAATGTGTTCAAACTGGCCCTCCTGCCAACTATTTTACCACACAAGAGCCATTTTCACAAGAGCACTTGGCTTGGCATTGTTGGACCTGCCAGAACACTACAACGGATTCGGAATAAAGCAGATCAGGAGCAAAACATCCGTTCCTTTCTCAATCCGATGTAGTTTTGGTTGGCGGCCACGCCAAGTTGTCAGTCAGGTGGAAGCAGGTTATGCAAGTGAGGTTCGAATCAGATGCCGGGGGCGTTCTTTCTACAAGGACGCACGAAAGGCCCGCCGAACGTAGGCCACGCACCGCGCCAACCGGCGTTTGACGCTGGGCGGCCACCAGATGCACAGGGCGATGGGGCTGATCTCGAAGGTGATGGGGCCACAGTAGCCGTCGGCGGCCAGACGACTCAGGAGGTCAGCCAGCGGCAGTTGGCCGTCGCCGGGTATCTGGTGGTGCTTGAGGTAGGTGTGGAGATAGGGGGTGCGGAAAGGCCAGGGCGGAGGACGCAGGTCGCTAAAGTGGACGTTCACCAACCGGTCAGCGACGATATGGTAAGCCTCGGCCAGGCTGTAGCTCGAAGTGGCGGCGTGAGAGGTGTCCAGGACGAGGGGCAGGTCAAGCTCGTCGGCGAAGGCGCGCAGTTCCCGCAGGTCGCTCAGAACGTAGTGCCGATCACTGGAGCGGAAGAAGGCCCGGTTCTCGATGGCGATGCGCAGATCGGTGCCTTCCGTGCGCCGCAGACCGTCCGTCAAGGCTTCCAGGTAGCTCCGACCCCGCTCATCGGCCAGGCTGCGAGCGTTGGGGGGATGCAGGACGACGTACCTTGCGCCAGCCTCCAGCGCCAGATCAATCAGCCGGGGGACGGTGGTTCGATAGTCGGCCCAGCCGGGGAAGGGCAGGATGGGCGGGTGGAGGCTGAAGACGGTCAGCCCGTAGCTCTCGGCCAGGCGGCGGACGTATCGGCCGCCCCTCCACTCCACCTCAGGACTGACCACCAACTCCACCCCCGCGAAACCAGATTCCCTCGCTATGCTGAAGATGGAGCGCAGGGGATAAATGTAGATGCAACCTGTGGACAGACTCAGTTCCATGCTCGCCTATTCAACTTCATCCAAGTAGGATTTCACCTCCTGGCAGGGTAGAAGGTCAGGCGTAAAACGTGAAACGTGAGGAGTTGAGAGCTAGAGATAGTCATCACGTTTTACGTCTTACGTTTTACGTTTTACGCTTCACGTCGTAAAGCTCGTGCTCGTAGATGTAGTCCTCCACCGCTTCAGGCACCTGGTACTTGATGGGCAGCCCCTGGCGCACCCTCCTTTGGATGTCGGTGGACGAGATGTCTAACTGGGGCGAATTGATGAAATGCACCCGCGAGGTAATGCCAGGCAGCAGCCGCTCCAACTCCTCCATGTCTACCCGATAGCCGGGCCGCTCCATGACCACCAGGCGGCACAGCCTGACCAATCGCTCAGGCTGGTGCCAGGTGAGAATATCGGCCAGAGAATCCGATCCCATGATGAAGTACAGCTCGACGTCACCCCCCCACTCGTCCCGCAAAAGCTCAATGGTGTCAACGGTGTAGCAAGGCCCGAAACGGTCAATGTCCACGCGGGAAACGGTGAAGTAGGGGTTACTGGCAATGGCCAGCTCCACCATAGCCAGCCGATGGTCTACTGGCGAGACGTGCTCGGTGAGCTTGTGGGGTGGCAGCCCGGCGGGCACGAAGACCACCCGATCCAACCTCAACTGTGCCCTGGCTTCCCCCGCCGCTACCAGGTGTCCGATGTGAATCGGATCGAAAGTGCCGCCCAACACCCCCACCTTCCACCTTCCAACTTCCAACCTCCAACCTCCAGCTTCCAACCTCCAACTATTGCCATTCGAGCTCGGCTTCGCCGATACGCACTGTGTCGCCAGTCTGCACGCCCGCCTCTCTGAGGGCCGCCTTTAACCCCATGGCGTCGGCGATGCGCTGAAAGCGTTGCACCGCCTCGTCCAGGTCCCAATTAGTCATCGCTGCGATCCGTTCTACCTCGGCGCCCCGCACCCGCCAGGCGTCGTCCTCCCAGGTGATGGAGATAGCCTTCTCGTCCTCAGCGGGTCGGAACACCTTGACCTCGGTCGTGGCGGGTTCCTCGCCCCCCCTCTTTCCCCCCCCTTGGGGGGGATGAAGGGGGGGCGGCAAGCTGGCCAGCATCTCGGCTATGGAACGAAGCATTTCCTTGACCCCCTCGCCCGTAACCGCCGAGATGCTCAGGGCCTTTTGTCCTTGCGCCTTCATCGCTTGCTCAACTGAGGGCCAGAGTGCCTGGGCCTGGGGCAGGTCCATCTTGTTCAGCACCACCAGTTGGGGCTTGCGGGCCAGCGCAGGATCAAAAAGGGCCAATTCCCCGTTGATGCTCTGGTAATCGGCCAGGGGATCGGCCGAAGCCCCATCCAGGAGGTGGATGATCATCCGTGTGCGCTCGATATGGCGCAGGAATTCGTGGCCCAAGCCAGCGCCGGCGTGGGCCCCCTCGATCAGGCCGGGGATGTCGGCCATGACGAAGCTGGTGTAGTCGCCCAGGGCCACCACCCCCAGGTTGGGCTCCAGGGTGGTGAAGGGGTAAGCGGCGATCTTGGGCCTGGCAGCACTGACCACCGACAGCAGGGTTGATTTGCCAGCGTTGGGCACGCCCACAATGCCCACGTCGGCGATGAGCTTGAGCTCCAGATAGAGCCAGCGCTCCTGGCCGGGCGCGCCCCGCTCGGCGATGCGAGGAGCCTGATTGGTGGAGGTAGCAAAGGCGGCGTTGCCTCGTCCGCCCCGTCCCCCCTGGGCCACCAGCGCCCTTTGCCCCTCCTCCGTCAGGTCGGCCACGAACTCCCCGGTCCCGGCATCCCGCACCACCGTGCCGGGCGGCACCTCGACGTAAACATCATCGCCCTGCCGACCCTTCTGCCCCTTGCCCCGGCCGTGGTCGCCTCGCTGGGCTTTGAAATGAATACGGCGCTTGAAAGCGACGAGGGTGTTCAGGCGCGGGTTGGCCGCCAGGTAAACGTCGCCGCCCTTGCCGCCATTCCCGCCGTTTGGCCCGCCCAGGGGCACGTATTTCTCGCGGCGGAAGCTCACACAGCCATCCCCGCCGTCGCCAGCCTTAACGTAAATCTTGGCTTCATCGAAGAACATAGTAACCGCTTCCTAGCAATAACCGCTATGAAGGCTCCGACCTCCATAGCGGCTTGTGAGTTGACAAAATCTTGCGCTGAGCTCTGTCGAAGTGAAGGGAACCGGAAGCTAGAGAGACGACATGCTCCGTTTCAAAACGTGATAGTTCTCCAGAGCCCTGCCAGCGCCCTTAGCCACACAGGCCATAGCATCCTCAGCTACGGAACAAGGCACCCCCGTTTCCTTGGTCAACAGCCGATCAATGTTGCGCAACAGCGCTCCTCCGCCGACCAGCACCATCCCCCGGTCTATGATGTCCGAAGCCAATTCGGGGGGTGTCTTCTCCAGCACGGCTCTGACCACTCCCACGATGGCAAGCAGAGCCTCGGCGATGGCCTCTGTCACCTCGCCCGAATTGATTTGGATGGTCTTGGGCAGGCCAGCCACCTGATCCCTTCCCTGCACCTCCATGGTCAGCTCCTCTTCCAGCGGCATCGCGCTGCCGATTTGGAACTTTATCTCCTCCGAAGTCGGCTCTCCTATTATCAGGTTGTACTTCTTTCTGACATAGGTCACGATGGCCTCGTTCATCTCGTCCCCGCCCACGCGAACCGAGCTGGAGACCACGATGCCGTTCATGGAGATAACAGCCGATTCAGTCGTTCCGCCGCCGATATCGACCACCATGTTGCCTGTGGGGGTGCCAATGGGCAAGCCGGCCCCGATAGCCGCCGCCAGGGGCTCAGGAATAAGATGGGCCTCCTTGCCTCCGGCCTGAACGGCGGCCTCGTGCACGGCCCGTCTCTCCACACTGGTAACACCGACAGGCACTGTTACCATCACCACTGGCCGGAAGAGGCGGAACCGCCCGCAGACCTTGGTGATAAAATAGCGCAGCATGGCCTCGGTCACGACGTAATTGGCGATGACCCCATCGCGCATGGGCCGCATCACCTCGATGTTCTCAGGAGTACGCCCCATCATGGCGCGAGCCTCCTCGCCCACAGCCACGATCTTGTTCTCGCCTACCGAGATGGCGACCATCGAGGGCTCGCACAAGACGATGCCCTTCCCTTTAACGTAGACCAATACGTTAACCGTGCCCAAATCCACGCCAATCAGTTTTTCAAACATTTAATCGCGCTCTCCTCTTGTTGCCTGATCTTTAGGTCAAACTGGCCTCGTCAAATAGTATACACGGGTTATG
>CAYNWI010000192.1:0-5533 GCA_964400825.1 uncultured Anaerolineae bacterium
TGCCATATTCATAGAGGATGTGGACTCTTCGCCGGTTCATGAAAGCTGAGGCTCCCCTGGATCAAAGCAATCGAACCCTTGCGAAGGTTTTGTGGCTCAAGCCAAAAGCGACTTCATCGCCTGAATGTTACTTCCCAGACAGGACGATACGCAACCTTCGCAAGGGTAGGCTGCCTATGCGCCGTCCAGGAGGGTTTCCAACGCTTTGAGCCAATTGGCGGCACAGCAAGCCAGGATGCGCTCTGCGTAAAGGTATCGGGTGGCATTTTGAGCCATCTGGATTCTGAGGCTATCGTCAGAAAGCAACCCCTCCAATGCTTCTACCCACGCCTCAACCTCGTTTTCAACCAGCCAGCCTGTTTCCAGATGGCGCACGCTGGACTCATAAGCAGGGACCCGACTGTAGATTCCCGCTGCCCCAATCGCGCTGTAGTCCAGGAACTTGATATCCGATTTACATTGATTAAAAGCGGTATCCTTCAGAGGTGAAATCGCGATATCCCAGCGGAGATGGCTGGAGAACCACGACATAAACGAAGGATATTCACTCTGCTTTGGTCTGAACCGAACCGTACGCACTGGCAATCCTTCCAAGGCCCGGCGGGTGTCTGCGTGCCCGACAACCCCCACCATCTGGAACTCAATCTCCTCACGGTGACGCTGCCATACTGTCCGTAATGCTGGTAGGACCATCATCAAGTCATCGTCGTGCGTAAACGTGCCCATATATCCTACCACCTTTCGCTTCGCATGGGCGGGATGGGCTATGTTCAGCACGTATGTCAAAAGTGTGTTGATATATCCGATCACTTTTCTTCCTGGCGTGAAGTGCGATCTACCTTCGGAAAGCCCCCTACCAGATAGCAGGCGTTCGTCAAGGGCATGGGGCACAACGGCAATGTTCGGATTGAAGCTCAGGAATCGTTCTCGAAGGGCTTGAGTCGGCACCATGATGCCATCTGCCTGACGAAGGAAAAACTGCACCACCCAGCGGTGCTCTTCAGTGGGCCGCCAATCCTTGCCTTCCGCTGGGAGCTCCAGGAAATCATCGTCCAAGGCGTAGATCAATTGCACCCCTGCCCGGCGAACATTTTCCACCAGGCTTTTGGCCAACGCTGGTGAGATATCCGGCCGCCAGAGGCGATCCACGATCACCGCATCTACCTCCTGACCATCGTACTTGAGACCAGAGGTAACCTCCAGACCCCCACAGAGAGCGGGGTGTGTCAGCGGCCGGAGCAGACGAATATACGCGCTGCCAAAAGGTCGCAGATCGGTGCCATGTTCATAGAGGATGTGGATGCTTCGTCGGTTCATGGCGCTTTGTCATCCGCCGCATCGAAGAGGGCATTCAGAATGTTAAAAGCGGGACGCTCGGGGAAGAAGCTGGGTATCTCAACCAGCGCATTTCTTTGCAGGCGGGAACGAAGATGGTGATCCTCGATCAGGCACTGCAAAGCACGCCAACACGCCTCGCGAGAGGAGGTATCTACCACCAGACTGTTCTCCTCGTGCCGGGCAAAACTGATGGCCCCTCCTCGTTCAGGGACAATGACGGCAGCTCCACAGGCCATGGCTTCCAATGCGGTCAATCCCATCGCTTGATGGGAGGAGAAATCCACGAAAATATCAACCTCGTTCAGAAGGTGAGCGACCTGCTCCTGAGTGAGCACGCCAGCAAAGCTCCAGGCAAAGTCGCGTGGTAGTTCAGCAAATCCTGAATCGCCCAGGGAAGTCCCAAAAACCACGATTTCTATACGGCCACCATAGCGCCGGGATGCCTGCCGCAGGAGTTCCATGGTTAGTTTTGGTCCGCGATAGGGGGTAGTAGTACGAATCATGGCTGCGATCCTAATGGGACGGTCCGGCCACTCCGGCCCAGACCGTGGACGGGGCCGAAACAGGTCAATATTCACAGTGGGACCCACCACGGTGCACTCCACACCAATTTGTTTCCTCACCTCCTGGCGCGTCCATTCCGTCTTAGTGAACCGCACTAGATCGGGGAAAAGTGTGTAGGAAGACCAGGCTATCTGGTAATCCTCCGTCCCGGGTGAATACATGTAAGGTTCAAAACCCTGAACATAATATCCCCGGATCGGACGACCATTTTGGCGAGTTACGTGGCCCAGCCATTCCACAGTGAAGTTCACTGTCGCAATCACCGCGTTATACCCGCTGGCCAGGGTAACAAGGTGCTCTTTCTCCCCATAAAGTACGGGTATCTCAAGCTTCGGGTAGCCATGCTCAAAACCGTAGCGATTGGCCACCAGGTTGAAAATCCGCACATCCACGCCCATTTCACGCATCGCCATCGCCTCGGTGATGACCACGTTGCCTCCACCTCCGGGTGCAGCGAGCGGCAAGACAAAAAGCACACGCCGCCCCACGAACTTCGCCCGCCCCTTATCAATCCATGCCTGCCGGGCACTCATCACTCGGCTTCGTGCGCGAATGCTTTCCAAAACTCGGTCCTGCCGACAGATAGTAACCCCCTCGCTTATGATCTGCTGCCCGTGCTTTTTGGCCAGAAGGGTGCCAGCCCGCCTGGTCAGACGCCTTCGCGCCTCGGTGGAGTAACTACGGGACTGTGCGTGATAGACGTATGCGTCGTCAGCAAGGGCCAGCAGCCATCCCGCTTTACGAGCTCTGAGAGCATAATCATCCTCTTCACCATATCCCGCCCCGAAGGTCTCCTCATCGAAGTAGCCAATCTCCGCAATCACTTCCCGTCGAATGAACAGACAAAAGCCATTCAAAAAGGGCATGGGGGGATACAGCCGCGCCGAGTATCGTGCTACTAACCGTCCCATCTCTTCTATCGTCATCCCTGCTGGCAGCGGGTTAGCAGGCCAATCGCCCTGGGACTCTATTTCGGGAATGGATTGCCACGAGGCTGTGTTGGAGAGAGGCCCAACGAGTCCAATTCGAGGATCGGACTCAGCGCAAGCGATGAGGCGGTCCAACCACTCTGGTGTAACGACGGCGTCGCTGTTCAGGAGAACCACGTAATCCGCTGAGGACCGCCGCAGGCCCTGATTCGCTGCCCTGGTGTACCCCTTGGCCTCTTCGTTTCTCAGCAAGACCGCTCCTTGTGAATTGGCGAATTCAGAGAGGTAGGCGTGGGTCTCTGACTCGCTGCCGTCATCTACCAGGATCAGCGAATAGGGTGGATTCGTGTGGCGCACTACCGCCTCCAGGCAACGCTGTACGTCAGATAGCGCATTGTGCACGCAGACGACAATATCCACGCTCGCCTGATGAGCCTGCACGGGAGGACGCTCTTCGACTGGATCAATCCGAACCATCTGCCCCCGAGACCTGGGGCTAACGAACAATCGTGCTTTCCACAACAACACCCTTATCTGCCAGGAAATCCCCTGCCCGATAAGGCGCATCAGTCCCATGAACGCCCCTAGATTCCGCAGTTGCAATACGCGGAAAACAGCATCCAGCAACTGCTCCCTCCTGCTGCCAGGTGGAGCAACGCGGGCCCGCCAATGCTGTAGTCTCTGCAGAAGTGCCCACCCGATGCTACCTTCAAGATGCGCCCAGCGCGTCTCCCAGTCACTCACCTGTGCGGTCAGTGCCTGTACTGCCTGCTCTTTCTTCGCCAATTCGTTGCGCTGCTCAATGCTCAGTTCGCGGCGGGCCTGGTTTTCCTGCCACAACTGCCAAAACCGACGCTCGTAGGCAGCAACCACCCGCGCCACAGGTTCGCGCGTCTTTCGAAAGCGCGCTGCCCAGGGCGTGATGAATGAAGCATCGAAATCCACGTCACGGAAAAAGCCCTGACGCGCAAACAGTTCGGCCCAATATTCAGGTGATTGAACGTTAAAGTGGGTGGCCTCTTTATAGTCCAGCGGCGTGGAGGAGAACAACACATCGTCGCTGTGCCGACAGAGGTTCTCAACGGCTTGCTCTGCCTCACGGTGCGGTAGGTGTTCTAACACCTCAACGCAAACAATCAGGTCGTACCTCTGAGGAAAGGGTTCGGTCACGGACCCTAGCCAGCAATATGGCTGAATGGCTGGGTGTACATTTTGAATGGCATACTCCGAAACATCCACCCCAAACGCTTCCGCTCCTCGCTGACGCAGGGCTTCCACCAGGAATCCCATAGCACAACCAACGTCCAAAACGGTGCAGGGCCGAATATCCCTCATAATGCGATCGGCCACTGAGCCAAAAAAACGTAGCCATTCCTCATCACGCTGGTACGGTCTCCCACAGCCAGTAGCAAAATAGTGGGCATCATACAAATCTGTATCGCTCACCAGCTTCCTCCATTCAATCGTCCGGCCTCAATCGCCACTCGCAAGGGATATGGATCAGCCCATAGCGCTCCTTCACCGTGCCCCGCTGGACGATGAAGCTGTGCAGGCGGTGCTGGTGGTCGTAGGCGTGAAGGCCGTCCTGATCGTAGACCACCGCCGAGAGCTCATAGCTGCCTTCCAGCAGCGGCAACATGTCCACGATGTAGTCCATCTCCCCTGAGCCCTCCACCGACTCCACTGTGTAGCCGGAGAGCCTGGTGTTGGGGCCATTGACCTGAACACCGTCGCTGGCGTAGATAGCTAGGCCGAAAACGGGCTGCCTGACTTTGGTGTGAGCATGATACCTCAACCTGACCACCATCTTCTCCCCCGTCTTGAACGCGCGTCGCTCCCCCCCCTGCGCGTCGAGGAACCTCACCTCGGTGATCTCCACCTCCCCACTCCCCCAGCGATTCTCGTTATCCCTCGTTGGACGCTCTCGACTTAATCGCCCCCCCTCTTTCCCCCCCAACCTGGGGGGGGAGGAAGGGAGGGCAGCGGTTACGCTATTCAGGTAGCAGTCAATGACCCTGTCCGTCGTCCCGCTCTCCTGGATCACTCCGTTCTCCAGCCAAATGGCCGAGGTGCACAGGGTTCGCACCGCTTCCAGGTCGTGGGAGACGAAGAGGATGGTCACTCCCTGGCTCTTGAGCTCGCCGATCTTGCCCAGGCATTTGTTCTGAAATGCCTGATCGCCCACCGCCAGGATCTCGTCAATCAACAAGACGTCGGGATCGACGTGGATGGCTACAGCGAAGCCCAAACGCATGTGCATGCCAGAGGAGTAGTGCTTGATGGGCACGTCAATGAACTTCTCCAATTCCGAGAACTCGACGATGCGGTCGAACTTGGCCTTCATATCGTTTCTGCTGAAACCCAGGAGGGAGCCGTTGAGATAGACGTTCTCTCGCCCCGTCAGGTCGGGATGAAAGCCAGCCCCCAGCTCGATCAAAGCCGACACCCGCCCCTGGACGTCTACCCGGCCGGAAGTTGGCTCCAGGATACGGGTGATGAGCTTGAGGACCGTGCTCTTCCCCGAGCCGTTAGGCCCGATGATGCCCACCGTCTTGCCGCGCTCCACGGCGAAACTGACATCCTTCAAGGCCCACAGTTCCTCCCGCGAGTTATCCCGACCCTTGAGGAAAGCCAGGGCCGCCTCTTGGAAGGAGCGCGACCTTTCGTGGCGGAGGGTGAATTTCTTGGAAACGTTATCGAAT
>CAYNWI010000193.1:0-5532 GCA_964400825.1 uncultured Anaerolineae bacterium
TCAATCCTGGCCAAATCGAAGTCAATCGGCTTCTCGCAGAAGATGTGCTTTCCAGCCGCCGCCGCCTCTCCGATCATCTGCGCGTGCGTATCGGTGCTGGAGCAGATAACGACAGCCTCGATGTCCGGATTGTCCATGATCTCGCGGTGATCTTGAACGGCTGAGGGAATCTGCAAGTCGGCCGCACATTTCTCGGCAGCCTCCAGGAAAACATCGGCTATAGCGATGATGTTCACGTCGGGAACTCGGTGAGCCAGGTGCTCGGCGTGCAGCTTTCCTATCCTGCCCGCGCCGATGATGCCTACGTTGACTTTGGTGGGCATATTCGCTCCTTTCCAGGGAATTAGAAATGAGAATCCTGTCAACGGATTCTGGGAACGAATTGAACGGATTGGAGCTCCGCACGTGACATTTTCCGTTCAATCCGTTCAAAAAATCCGTTGACAGCGATCCGTGATTTCTAATTTCTAATCTCTAATTTCTACGGCTTCACCATAATCTTCCCATCCTCCCTGGCTACCGACTTGGCGATGGCGTCCACTGCATCATCCAGATCGTAGCGAGCAGTGACGATCTGGGTCATGTCAATCAGCCCAGAGGCCATCAGGCGAATGACGCTGGGGAAGACGGCGTGGCCGGAATGGCCCTGCGAGCCGAAGACCTGGCCGCGCCGTACCTGCAAGGTCTCCAGGTACATGGGCACCCTCGTGGCGGCCCGCCCGATCTGGACGATCTTGCCGTTGATGGCCAGCGACTTCTCCATTTCGGACACCGTCACCTGCGGGGCGCCGGCGGCCTCGACGTGGAGGTCGGCCCCCTGGCCCTCGGTGAGGTCCATCACCACCTCGTGGGGGGTCACCTCGCGCGGATCGAAGACGTAATCGGCCCCCACCTTCTTCGCCAGCTCCCGCCGGTTGGCAGAGAGCTCGAAGCCGATGACCTTGGCCGCGCCTGAGGCCTTGCACTCGGCCGTGGCCGCCAGGCCGATGGGGCCCAGGCCATAGACGGCCACGTAGGCCCCCGGACGGAAACCGCCAGCCCGCTCGAAGACGGCGTTGTAGGCCACGCTGGAGGGCTCCGTCACAGCCCCAGCCTCGTAGACCTTTTCTTTATCGCCGTAGCGGTCCATCAGGGCGTTGAGCTTCCAGCAGTACTTGGCCCCGACGGCGATGTACTCGGCGAAGGCGCCGGGGATGGTGAAGCCGATCTCCTCCAGGTTGGTGCAGTGGTTGGGGAAACCGTTGCGGCAGGGGAAGCAGTGGCCGCACCAGATCATCTCCTCGGCGGTGACCATGTCGCCCACTTCGAGATCCTCGACCTCGCTGCCCACCTCGACTATCTCGCCTGAGAACTCGTGGCCCAGGATGGTGGGGAACTTGGTCAGGCCAGGGTAGAGAATGTAGTCCTGGTCGTCGGTCTCGTAGAAGTGCATGTCCGAGCCGCACACCCCGCAGGCCTTGATCTGGATGAGCACCTGGTCTGACTTGATGGTGGGCGTTTCCACTTCCTGCACCTTGAGCTCCGGGTAGCGCCAGATGGCGTTGCCGGTGATGGCCTTACCCGTCGTCTTCTCGAACTCCGAGAGTTGGTACCCCTCGCGGGGCTCCCATTTAGCTGATAGAACTAACCCTTTCATTTAGTTAACCTCCTCGTTTTTTATCTCGCCTAAAAGGCGGGTTTTGATAGCTTCAATATTTCGATAGGCGAAGAAACTCGAAACTCACAACCCAAAACTCGAACCCCTCTGTCTCACCTGCTCCAGAGTGGGGATGCCCTCCGTTCCCGGCTTCTCCACGACGAGGGAAGCCACGCAGTTGGCGAAATGCGCCGCCGCGTAGGGATCGCCGCTCCTCTCCAGCTCAATCAGATAAGCAGCGGCAAAGACATCGCCCGCCCCGGTTGGATCTATCTCTATAGTTGCAAAAGCGGGGAAATGGCGGGCCTCGCCCCGGTGGTAGACCGTCGCCCCGCCGGGGCCGTGGGTGACCACCAGGATTTCGGCCATTCGGGCGTAGGTCTGGATGACATTCTCTTCCCTCTGCACATCCTTCTCACTGAAGATCACTACCTGAGCGCAGGTCAGGACCTCGGCTGCCCCCTCCCAGGCTCTGGGAAAGACCCGCCCGTCCCCATCCCAGCCGCGCATCCAGCCCTGCGGCGTGGCCCCAACTAACGAATGGGGAAAGACCTCGACGATGCTTCCCTCCAACTCGCCCGTCAGAGGGCCCAAGAGCACGATCTTAGCCTCTCGCCAGGTAGGGGGGATGTCCTCGGCTTTTATCGGCCCAGCCACGGCGCGGAGAAACTGAGTGCGCGTCCCATTCGCTGAGTATAAGTTTTGGAAAGTTGACGTCTCCGGCGAGGGCAGACGAAGCACCTCGATGTCCTGATAAAGAGGATTGAGGCTAAAATCGGGCGAGGCTCTGGTGACCACCGCGGTTCGCTGTCCCAGGTTGCGGGCGGTCAGGGAGGCGAAGGTCACCGTGCCGCCGATGGTGTAACCATCCTCCTGCACATCCTTGGTCACGTGACCGATCACCAGAAAGTCCGGACGAAACAGCTCCAAATATCTATCCTCCTATAGCTTCTCGAATTCTCCTCAAAGAAATCCCCTTCTACCTGGAAGAGGTTGGCAGCCCGCCTTCTAAGTTAGCAGGGGTTTTTCGCCGTCAGCTTCACTGTTTTCGCAGGAGCAGACGAGCGTGGCGTGGCGATTTTCCGGCTATCCTTGCCGACTGAGATAGGTATTACCGATCACCGACAGCATCAGAATCAAACCGGCCACGGCACGGAAAACCTGAACGGGCACGCCCATCAGCACCAGGCCCTGCTCCAACGTTTGCAACAACAAGATGCCTATGCTGGCTCCCAGAATCGTGCCTACCCCACCGGTTAGCTGCACACCGCCGATCACAGAGGCCGCCACTACGATTAGCTCCCAGCCCTCCCCACGAAGCGGGTCCACGCTGGTACGGTGAGCGAATTGCATCACGCTGGCGAGCCCGGTGAGCAATCCAGTCAGGGCAAAGACCATCAGCTTGACCCGCTTCACCGGCACACCCTGGGCCAGGGCTGCCCCCATGTTCCCGCCGGCAGCGAACACCCAGTTGCCAAACCGCGTGCGCATCAACACCATCGTCATCACAACCGCGATGAGAAAGAACCAGAGTATGGACACGCGAAAGTTGCTGACCGGCTCGAAGAGTTGATTGAGCGAATCAACCGCGCCGTTCAAAATGTTAAACAATAGGGGCTTGGGGCCCGTGCATTTGGCGAAAGTGCCACCACCAATGGCACGGGCAATACCACGGTAGGCCAGCATCGTTCCCAAGGTTGCGATGAAGGAGGGAATGCCCGACGAGATCACAATCAGGCCATTCACGGCCCCCAACAGGGTGCTGATCAGCAAAGCAAACAGCATGGCGGGGAACGGCGCCACCCCGGCGTTCATGGTGAGGGCGAAAACAAAGCTCGCCACCGCCAGGTTCGACCCGACCGAAAGATCGAATTCGCCGGCGATCATCAGCATGGCCATGCCAACGACGATGATGCCCTGGATACTGGCAAAAGTCAGAATGTTGGAGAGGGCAACCGGGGTCAGGAAATTGTCTGCCGCAACGCTGAAGAAGACAAAGACTACCAGGAAAATAATCAAGGCCACCACTTCAGGAGAAGCAGCCAAACCGTAGCGCAGACGCTTCAGGGTAGCGGTCAGGGATTGCAAGGCCCACTCTCCTCTCGCACGATCTAACACTCACGCACGCCCGCGATGATGTCGGCGATATCGTCTTCCGTCAGCTCACCTTTGGCGTAGGTGCCGACCTTTCGGCCATGCCGGATGATCGTGTAGGCGTCGGCGACCTGGTACACGTGGCGGACGTTGTGGCTGATGAAAATGACCGACAGCCCCCGCTCCTTGGCGTTGAGCGTGTACGTCAGCACTTTGCGCGTCTCGGCCACCGAGAGCGCGGAGGTCGGCTCATCCAGAATCAGAAGCTTCGCGCCGAAGTGCATCGCGCGACCGATGGCAATGGATTGGCGTTCACCGCCGGAGAGTGTGCCAACTTTCTCAGCTGGCGACCGGATCTTGATGCCCACATCAGCCAGCGCGGCGCGCGTCAGATCGTTCATCTTCCGCATACTGAGCCAGTTGATCGGGCCGATCTTGCGTGCCAGTTCGCGCCCCAGGAAGAAATTGCGGGTGATGCTCATCAGGTTGACCAACGCCAAGTCCTGGTAGCATGCTTCAATCCCCATAGCGCGCGCATAGCGCGGAGAATTGATCCGCACCGGCTGGCCTTCGAAGTAGATCTGCCCCCTATCGGGCGTATGGACACCCATCAGAATCTTGATCAGGGTAGACTTGCCAGCGCCGTTATCGCCGAGCAGGGCCATCACCTGCTGCTTTTCGACGGTGAAATCCACGCCATCCAGAGCAGTGATAGTGCCGAAGTGCTTGACGATGTTCTCCATGTGAACGACAGGCGTCTCGTTCGTGCCGTTGCTCATGTTAAGATTCTCCCCTCCTTGACGCCTCCCCTCGGTCCCCCCAACTGTAGGGGGGAAGTTCCACGGTCAGGATCGCCCGCGGACCCAGTTGTTAAAGATAGCAGCGCCCACGATCGTCACGCCGACAATAGCTTCAAAATTGTCGGCGGGGATAAACGGCAGGTTGAGCAATATGATGCCGGTGCGCAGCATGCTGATTATCAACACCCCGAGCAGAGCACCAAGAATACTACCCGACCCGCCGGTCAACAACGCGCCGCCAACCACGGCCGAGGCAATGGCTGTGAGCTCGGTGCCGGCGCCGGTGGCAATCAGGGCCGTTTTGAACTGGCTGAACAGCAAAACGCCAGCAAAGCCAGCCAACGCTCCTGAAATGATGAAGCAGAGCAACTTGGTCCGCTTCACGTTCACGCCCTGAGCGGCGGCCGCGCCCACGTTGCCACCGGCGGCAAACACGTGATTGCCGAACCGGGTGCGCACCAGAACGTATTGAAAGAGAAATACCAAACCAACGAACCACAGCGCAGCAGTGCGGAAATTGGCGCCTTGCACCGCATCGGCGATGAAATCCAGCCGCCCGTTAAAGACATCATAGATGGGCACCTGCTCTATGGTCTGAAGCATCTGCCCACCTGAGTATAGCCAGACTATTCCCCGATAGATGAACATCGTGCTAAGGGTGACGATGAACGACGGGATGCCTGTACGAATTAGGATGAAGCCATTTAGTGCCCCCATCAGGCCTGGCACGAGCAGAGCCAGAGACAACGCCCATAAAGGATTACCATTTTCTACAGTATACAAACCATACAAAAAAGCACCCATGGCCATCATTGAGCCGACGGAAAGGTCAAACTCCCCGACGATCATCAGCAGGGTGATGCCGATGGTGACCGTCCCGGTCAGGACGGCAGCATTGATAATGCCGGATACTGACCGCAGGGTGCAGAAATGGGGGACAAACAAGGAAAAAATAATAAAGACCCCGATCAGAGTGACCAACGGCCCCGCGATAGGGGACTC
>CAYNWI010000194.1:0-5519 GCA_964400825.1 uncultured Anaerolineae bacterium
AGCAGGCCAGCGTCTCCCGCGTGGAGCGGGCGGAGACCGTGCCCTCGCTGACCCTACTGAAGAAGCTGGCTGCTGCCCTGGACACACGGGTGGAGATCCGCCTGGTGCCCAGGGATTAAGCTTAGAAAAGAATAAGCGCCTCGGCTATCGAGGAGCCAGAGGCGCGGCCAAGCCGAGTGGATTGGCCTGGCAGGTAACAGTATACCTGAGAAGCAACAGCCTCAACTGATACTACAGGAGGCAAGCCATGTCTTTGATCGGCGTGCGTGAATTGCGAGAGCAAACCAGCGAAGTGATCCGGCGAGTGCGCCAAGACCGCGCTGAGTATGTGGTGACCTACCAGGGCCGACCGGTGGCCGTTATTTTGCCCCTGGATGCCGGGCGGGCGGAGAAAGAGATGGTTCAAGCCAGCAAGAAAGCCGTGCTTGACGGCTGGGAGCGTTACGAACGCCTGGCCGAGGAACTCCGCCGCGCCTGGCCGGCCGACCTTTCGACCCAGGACGTGATAGACTCGATTCGGCGCTGAGGGTGAGACAATGTACATCATACTTAGACGACGAGCCTGTCCGCTTGGCTTTGTCGGTTGATCTATGACTTACGGAGCGAGAAAGCCACCTGCGTGAACCGCGCAAGTGGCTTTTTGCTTTTGCCAAACGAGGTGAAATCTGCTATACTTTGGGCTACTACGGCCTGGCACTGGCGGGCGGGGGTACGCTGGCGCTGGCGTGGTGGAGGGCGAAAAAGGGGGCGAGATGACACCAGAACAGGTAGACAAACTCATAGACTTCGGCCAGATGGCGCTTGAACAGGGCTGGTATGACAAGGCACGCGGATACTTTGAGCAAGCGCTGGCCTTGGATGCTTCCAACCGAGAGGCCATGAAGGGGCTGGCGCGGGTTAATGAGATATTGGGCCGCAAGGAGGCTACGGCTGTTGAGCCGATACAGGGCGAGCCAGTCAAACCACCGCGCAAGGTTGAACGGAAACGAAGCTTTCCAGGAAAGAGCACGGAAAAGCATATGTCGGATCCCGAATTACGGGCAGAGGGAATCGGCGGCCAAATAGAGCTCTACCGCGACAAAGTCCGTATTTGCAGAAAGGGAGTTCTCGCACAGATGAGTCTAAAGGGCGACAAGGACATAATAATCTCCACGATTAGTTCAATCCAATTCAAAAAAGCGGGGCTGTTCTCAGGTGGTGGTTTCATACAGTTCTCGTTCATGGGTGGTCAAGAAGCTAAAGGAGGAATCTTGCAGGCCGCGGGAGACGAAAACACTGTCATGTTTACCACGCAGCAACAGCCTGATTTTGAACATATCAAAGCAGAAATTGAAAAACGCATACAGGCTAAGAGTGTCCCTTCGACGCCTTCCTCAGATGCCGATGAAATCGCTAAACTAGCGGATTTGCGAGACAAAGGAATCCTCACAGAGGAGGAGTTTCAACAGAAAAAGAAACAGATCCTGGGATTGTGAGCTGACGGCCGTGCTGGCGTGTAGGGTGAGACAAGGTGAAGGCTTTCGTGAAAGCGACCAAGAAAAAGAGAAGCCTAGGCAACCGTCTAAAGCGCTACAACATTAAGAAGGCACAATTCGATAGCCGCAAAGCAGAACTATCCAAGCGGTTCGGCCAAGAACCTAGCGACACCGATGTCATTTGGGGAGTACTCAATGACCGCACTGTAGAAATCGCTCGTAAAGGTCGCCTGACAGATCAGGATCTACACGACCTGAAAATGAATTGCCGCTTAAAGGCTCTTCTTTTGCACGATGAAGGCGAGGATCCCCATGAATTGCTTCGAGAAGCGGCCAAATGGGAATTGATGCGACTCCAACAAACACCCTGGATAACAGGCGTGAAAATCTTTACTTGTAAGAATGCTTGCTCTGCATGTCAAAAGCAAAGAGGAAAGGTTTTCACGATAGCGGCAGCCCTTAAGAAGATGCCTATACCGCACAAGAAGTGCGTTTTTGAACACAATGGCAAAAGGGGTTGGTGTAGGTGTTTTTATACAGCCGTGCTGACAGATACAGATGAGGTTGTAAAACAAATCCGTGGGCGGCTTTGGGGCAAGTAGCGCCGCCCGCCCCGCCGACTTGCTGAGCGAGATGGAAGCTGGCGATTAGGCGTCGGCTGCGACCGTACGGCCATCGTCATCGCTCACCGGCTGTCCACCGTCAAGCACGCCGACCGGATCATCCGGAGTGGAAAAGCCACCTGCGTGAACTGAACAGGTGGCTTTTGGGGGGCGTTGCCAAAAGAGCTGAAGTATGGTATAGTATCAGTACTTGGGAATTTCGGCTTTCGGTTCGCTAGTTGGCAGCGCAAAAGCTTTCCCGAATCCCTTTTGGGCTCTATGCGAGTCGCTTGAACAGGTTCTGTAACTCACAACTGCAATAAGTGGGACGAAAACCGCGCTCTGTAAGCCAAGATCGCATCCATAGATCGCTCACAGAGAGCGCCAGAGCTTAATTGGGTGATCAGGACGGCTGGTCAGGGCCTTTCTATAGACTGTGAAGTGCTCTTTACGAACACTTTTCCCAAGTACTGAGTATGTTTAGCAATCGAACAGAAAAGGGATTACAGGGTATCTCTGGTAATCCCAATACCTACTCCTGAACGGCCCGGGAGCAAGGCCTGGGGATATGATAGCACAGAAGCTTTAGAGCTCTACGCAATCTCAGCCACAGTGAGAAAGGAGGCAGACTATGAAAAACACAGTTTCTTTGCTAGCAGCTATAGGGATGATCTTGCTACTGTTATCTCTGTTCGCTTCCAGCCCAACGGTCGTTCATTCAGTCTTGCAGGTCACGATCACACCCACGGTTTTCAACTACCTGCCTTTCGTAGCCAAGAACTGGACACAACCTCCCACACCGACAACGACTAACACGCCCACGGTGACCCTTACGCCGACGGCCACCAACACGCCAACTAACACGCCCACGCCGACTAACACACCTGCCAACACTCCCACACCGACCAGTACGCCCACATCCACCTCGACACCAACCAACACGCCAACCAATACGACTACACCCACGCCGACTAACACGCCCACGATCACATCCACGCCGACCAATACGCCTACGCCGACACCAACCATTGTTCCAGTCGAGGTTCTACCCAATCACTCCTATTACGTAACCGACTATGGCTCCATGTGGATTGTTGGCGAAGTCCAAAACAACACCGCTGACTACTTGCGTTTTGTCAAAATCACCGCCAATGTCTTCGCCGGAGACGGACAAATTCTCGACGTCAGTTACGGTTACATCAATCTGGACAACCTCCCTCCTGGCGATAAGACGTGTTTCGACATATTAGTGGGGGATGAACCTGCTGGTTGGTCCTACTACGAGTTTGAGGCTCCCAGCTACCGGACGGATGGCGAGCCGCTACCCAATCTTACTGTTTTGAACGATAGAGGCTCGTACCATTCCACATATGGTTGGTATGAGATTATCGGTCAGGTCCGCAATGACCATGGCTCTCGTGTTGAATATGTCAGTCCAGTGGGTACTGTCTACAATGCTTCTGGGACCGTCCTAGGGTGTGATTATACCTACGTCAGTGCTACTCACCTGGACCCTGGTCAGACAAGCTCTTTCGAGATGACTTTCACCGGTCGTGACTACGTTGACGTTGTTTCGTACCGACTTCAAGTAGACGGCAATCCGCAGTAGATTCGGAACGAGGAGTGAACGTAAAAGCAAAAGCCCCTTGGCTTCAGAGGAGCCGGGGGCAACGGCCAAGCCGAAGCAGGCGGCGCTGGCAAGCAGTATTGTAGCACGTGCAGCCCGCCTGGTCAAGCCAGGCGGGTTTTTTGTTTTAGGAGGGCCTTGTGCAAGAGACAGAACAGTTCTTCGTAAATACGACCTTCGCTTTGTTCGCTGATAAGCTAAGTCGCTATACTCAAGGTAAGCATCGTTGGGGTTTCCCGATGGGAAAGGGACGCGTAGTTCCACAGGCAGCCAGGCAGGGGCGTCATCCGTCCACGATAGAGGTAGAGGGTATCTATCTTGCGAATGGTGAGCGCGCCGAGGCCACGTTCCCTGTTATTGAGTTTGAAGTAACTCAGCTTTCCGATACACGCATTGAGGTGGTTGCCAGGTGCGGCCACCCTGAAGTGATGAACTACTTCGAAGAACTGATAGCAGAGATTGAGCGATGCTGGCCAGAAGTGCGTGAGCAAAGAGTGGCGAAGGCGATGGTGAGGGCTGAGCGACTGATTGAAGAAGTGGACAGAGATCTCCAGGAAGTCGTCACAGAGCCACTTACACTTGATACAGGTATAGAGGCATTTAAGGAGTGGCTGATTGAGTACCAGGTCAGCCATCACCCTTCGGGCGAGCCCAGTGTTTGGTATACTAGGGATGGCGATCGCGCCCGCTTATGGTATCGTACCTCTGACTGTTGGATTTGTTTTGAAACAATCACTGTAGCACCAGGGAAGTTGACAATCACCAAAATGACCTGCTCGCGTCATTGGAAGGACTACTTCGAGGAGTTGATAGGGGCGATTCGCCGACGATGGCTATCCACCCAGTACTACACTTGCTTTATGAGCTATTCCAGCAAAGATCAGGCGTTCGCCGAGCGGCTGCACGCCGACCTGCAGGACAAAGGAGTGCACTGCTGGTTTGCACTTGAAGACATGAGAATCGGGGACAGAATCCGGCCGACGATTGATGAGGCGATTCAGTTGTACGACAAGCTGCTGATAGTGCTGTCGGAACACTCTATTGACAGTGATTGGGTGGAGAAGGAAGTAGAGACGGCGTTTGAGGAAGAGCACAAGCGCAAAACGACGATCCTGTTTCCGATCCGCCTAGACTCGGCTGTGATGGATACAGACCAGGCATGGGCGGCGGACATTCGCCGCGGCCGGCACATTGGAGACTTCACCCGCTGGCACGACCATGACACCTATCAGAAGGCGTTTGATCGGTTGCTGCGTGATCTGAAGGCGGAGGAAGGGGCTGAAGCCGACACTTAGACCAAGAGGTGATGCCCATGCTAGCCGTGACAGAGACATCCGACTGGTTGATTTTCTGGGCCGTCGCTGCGGCCCGCTTTCTGCTGCCGCTCACCATCCCGCGATATCCGTTGCCTGGGATCGTGGCCTCGCTGGTGCTCGACGGCGTTGACCAGACGATCTTTCAGCAGTTCACCAGCCTGCCGTTGGAGGGCTACCAGGGCTATGACAAGGCGCTCGACATCTACTACCTGACTATCGCCTACGTCTCGACGCTGCGCAACTGGGTGAACCCCTTTGCGTTGCAGGTCAGCCGTTTCCTCTTCTACTGGCGATTGGTGGGCGTGGCTTTGTTCGAGCTCACCCACCTACGTCCGCTGTTGCTCATCTTCCCCAACACCTTCGAGTACTTCTTTGTCTTCTACGAGGCATATCGCCTCCGCTGGGACCCGAAGCGGATGACCAGGAAGCTCCTGATCGGCGCTGCCGCGTTGATCTGGATGGTGATCAAACTGCCGCAGGAGTACTGGCTCCACATCGC
>CAYNWI010000195.1:0-5512 GCA_964400825.1 uncultured Anaerolineae bacterium
CAAATGCGAAGAAGCGACTAAAGTCGCCACTACGAGTGTATAGACAGCCGGGACGGGGCGATCAGAGCGTGCGCATCCGAGCGATGAGGCGCACGATTTGGGCAAAGGTCGCCGCGTCCCGGCCGCGTCGTGTCGCGCCCAGGCCGTCCACGTCGCGACAGGCCAGCAGGTCAGCGGCGTACCCCGGTGCGACGCTTCCGCCGTAGATGATGGGCACGCTTTCGGCCACCGCGCCACCCCAGCGTTCGCGCAACCAGCCCCGAATGACACCGCAGCCAGCGGCTACGTGCTCTGGCGAGGCGGGCGCGGCCACGCCGATGGCTCCTTCTGGCTCGTAGACGAAGGCCATCGTCTCCACCTGCTCCGCCCGGCAGCCGGCCAGCACCCGCTCCAATTGCCGCCCCAGGGCCTCCGCCAGCGGGGACCGGTCATGGCGCGCCTCACCGATCAGCAAAATGGGCGCCAGGCTCGCGTCGAGCGCCAGGTGCACCTTGCGGCTGACGGCCGCATCGTCGTCGCCCAGGTGGCGGCGAACTTCCCAGTGCCCCAGCATCACCCAGCGGCAGCCGACGTCAGCCAGCAGCGCGGCCGAGATTTCGCCGGTACGCGCCAGGTCGGCGGTCGGCGCGATGTTCTGTCCGCCCAATTGGAGGCGACTGCCGCGCAGCACCTGCGCCATCAGCCACAGCGCGGTGAAGGGCGGGCAGATCACCACGTCCACTCTATCGAGCAAATCCCCCGCCATCGCCTCGAAGTCACGAACGAAGGCCCGGCTGTCGGCAACCGTCATCGCCATTTTCCAGTTGGAGAGCGCCAGGGGTTTACGAGTCACCGGAGCTTCATTCATCGAGCAATAGAATCCCTTCGTCCCCACTTGCCGGAAAAAGAAAGTGAAAACCATCAGGCCCTAGCTTGCGTGTGAGTTTGACCATGATGCGGTCCACATTGTCGTACGGGCCGGCGATGAAAAAAGGCTTGCCGTCTCTGCCACCCAGCGGGATGGGCACGTCGCAAGCGTCGGGGTCAGCGTCGCCCAGCACCAGCACAGCGTCGCGGTAGTCGGGATCAGGCTGAAATCCTAGCTCGTCGGCGTAGGCAATCGCCTCGCGGATGATCTTGGCTACCAGGTTAGGGTCGGCCTCGATCATGTCCTGGTGAGTCATCATATCGCTCCGCAGTTCCTCGTACTCCCATCGGGTATCGAACACCCTGCCAAACGCGCTCTTGACCCCCAGGCAGCCCAGATCAACCAGGAACATGCCAGTGGCGATCTGTCCTGAGGGCGAGCGGCGGGCCACCAGGATTTGTATGATCACCCCCTCTTCCTGCCACTCCTCGGCCAGAAGGCACTCGTGCAGAGACCAGTTGCCAGATGAGCGGAGCAGCCCGAGTGGGTTCAAAGCCCGCCGCCTCGAGGGGACGCGCTTCTTCTTGCGCTGGCGCGCCTTTTGCTGTCGTTTTGCCAATGGTTTAGCCATTCGTGTCCTCCTAAACCTCAAAATGGAGCGTCAGGAGCAGCGAAAGCCCCGTGAGCCACCGCCTCCAGCCAGCCCTGCAGCCAGAGCCGGGCACCGGGTGGGACCAGTCGGGCCAGGATGAAGATAAAGTCCCGATGCTGGATGAAGCGGGCTAGCTCTTCCTGATCGTCCGGGTTGACCTCAGTCTCGATAGCCAAGCAGATCATCGCCGCATTCCGCTCCGGCTCACTCAGCCAATCCAGAGCCACTTTCTGGTAAGGCCAGGCTTCGATCTGGGCCAGCAGCGCCTGGACGTCCACGCCCTGTTGATGCAGCCCGGCCACCAGGGAGGTAGCCTCGGTTCGGGTCAGATGGCGATAGCCGGAGCCAAAGCGGTCGCCGGGCACTGGCACGTCACAGCACTCGGTCAGCTTCTGGGCCACCTTGTGCAGTTCGGGGTCGAGCCACGGTTGGCGCAGCATCTCCAGGAAGGTCTCTGGATCCACTTCTCTACTTTCCACCGGTGGCGGGGTGTAAGGCGGGGCCGGCTCAGTCTCGTGTTGTTGCTCCTGTTCAGCTTGCCAGGCCTCGAAGTCCGCTTTTTCTTCAGCCCAGCGGGCATCCCATCCCTCGGGATCGTAGTGGGCAATGAGAGGATAGCCACCATCATCGTAGTGCCATTGCCAGCCGTGCTCATGCCCCTCAAACTCTGCGGCCTCGACTTCTGCTTTCATCTGCTGGCAGATGGGGCAATCGTCGAAGAAGAAGTCATCCAGACGGTCTGCGAGGATGGGGTTGGGCTTGTCCATCTGCTCAGCCCAGATGAGATCGCGCGGTGCACAGCCGTGCAACTCATCCTGGGGCGTGAAGAACCAGCCCCGGATCAACTCGTCCAGCCGGGCCGTCTCCGCCTCGACGGTGGAATCACTCCTGGCCTCGGCCAGCAGCTCAGCAGCGCGGTCGCGCAGCCAGAGTACCAGGTCGCCATAAAGAGCACATTCTTGAATAGACATGGTTCACCTCATTTCTCATTGCCACTCCGTGTGGAAGACGCCTTCCTTGTCAATCCGCCGGTAGGTGTGGGCGCCGAAGTAGTCGCGCTGGGCCTGGGTGAGGTTGGCCGGCAGACGGGCGGTGCGGTAGGCATCGAAGTAGGCCAGCGCGCTGCTGAAGGCCAGGCAGGGCACACCGTTGGTCACCGCCGTCTGGATGACCCGCCGCAGCGCGCCTTGGCGGCTCTGCACCGCCTGACCGAACTCGGCGTCCATCAGCAGGTTGGACAGGTCGGGGTTGCGCTCGAAGGCGGCACGAATGTCATCCAGGAAGGCGGCACGGATGATGCAGCCACCGCGCCAGATGCGGGCGATCTCGCCGTACTTCAGGCGGTAGTCGTACTCCTGGCTGGCCGCGCGCAGCAGGGCAAATCCCTGGGCATAGGAGCAGATCTTGGCCACGTAGAGGGCGTCGCGCAGATCGCGGATCAATGCCGCGCGGTCGCCGTCGAACTGGACCTCTGGGCTAGAGAGCACCTGGCTGGCCGTCACCCGCTCGTCCTTGTAGGCCGAGATAATGCGCGACTCCACGGCGGCGTTGATGGTGGGCGTCGGTGCGCCCAGGTCGAAGGCGCTCTGGCTGGTCCACTTGCCGGTGCCTTTCTGCTTCGCCTCGTCCAGGATGACCTCCACCAGTGGTTGGCCGGTCTCATCGTCCATCTTGGCAAAGATGTCGGCTGTGATCTCGACAAGGTAGCTGGAGAGTTCACCCTGATTCCACTCACCAAACACCTGGTGGAGTTCTGCCGCCGACAGGCCGCCGATCCGTTTCAGGATGTCGTAGGACTCGGCGATGAGTTGCATGTCGCCGTACTCGATGCCGTTGTGCACCATCTTGACGTAGTGCCCCGACCCACGCGGGCCGATGTAGGTCACGCACGGATCGCCGTTCACCTTGGCGGCGATGGCGGTAAAGATCGGCTTCACCATCTCCCACGCCTCCGGCTGGCCGCCGGGCATGATGCTCGGTCCCCACAATGCGCCGTACTCGCCACCAGAGACGCCAGTGCCGATATAGTTGATGCCAGCCTCGGCCAGTTCCCTGGCCCGCCGCTCCGTGTCGCCGAAGAAAGAATTGCCGCCGTCAATGATCAGATCGCCCGGCTCCAGGTAGGGCTTCAATTGGGCGATGGTGTCGTCCACCGGCTCGCCCGCCTTGACCATGAGCATGATCTTGCGCGGCTTCTCCAGCGCATCCACCAACTCCTCGACCTGGTACGCGGCCTGGATGTTCTTCCCCTTGGCCTCGCCAGCCATAAACTCCTCGGTGCGGGCCGCAGTGCGGTTATAGACCGCTACTGAGAAGCCATTCCGTTCGATATTGAGAACCAGGTTCTGGCCCATGACGGCCATGCCGATAAGACCAAATTGCTGTTTGTTCATTTCTCCCCCCAGTCTTCATTCGTACAGATAATGGTCATGCCATCACGCAACGCGATACAGCATCTCCCCGGCCTTCCTCACCAGTAAGATGCCTTCGCCCTCGCGATCCGCCCACTCCTCCGGGTCAATGGCCGTTGGATCCATGTAGCCCAGATTGATCCGCCGGCACCGCTCCTCCGGAATGCCCGTAGCCAACGTGACCTTGATCCGCGGTCTCTCCACCCCGTCCTCAAACGTGCCGATCCCCCTCAGGTGAGTGGAGTGGGCCAGTACCCCCCACGGATACTCCTTGAAGCGATCCCACTGCTTGAGGAAGTAGTCGCGGACGTGGTAGCCAATCTGGTCAATGATCTGACCGTGGGTGTAGGAGACCTCGGTGATGTGGGGGGCGTAGATGATCACCTCGCCGCCGTCGGCGATGGCTGGCTCCAGCTTGTACATCCCCTTGGCCGCCGTCCACAAGTCGTCGTACATCGCTGGCATGACCGACAGCACTCGCTTGAAGGGCTTATCCACGTAGATGATGTGCAGTTTGGCCGACAGGTCTGCCGCCGTACGCCACGCCTCCTTCGGCGAGCCGATGAACAACCCGGCCAGTTCGGATTTCGGATTGCGGATTGCGGATTGCGGGTTGGCCATGCGGGAGTTAGCATCTGGCGCGACTACCAAACTAAAACAGAGTTTGGGGCGGTCAATGAACGAAGCCGCTCGGTCAATAACCTGCCGCACCGGGGTATGCTTGGTGCCGATGACTTCCATGCTGGTGATCACCGCCCCCAGCCAGTGGGTGAAGTTGATCACCTCCGCGCCGCCGATGCCGGGAAAGAAGTACTTGTTGCCGCCGGAGAAACCGACTACCTCGTGGGGGAAAGTGGGGCCACAGATGATGAGCTGGTCGTAGTCGAAGATAAGCTCGTTCAAGGCGACCGGCACATCCTGGCGCATCAACCCGCCGGTGATCTCCTCGATCTCCGCAGCGGGAATGGTGCCGATGGTGGTGAAAGTGTCGGGCAGGTCCCAGCGGTGGTTGAAAATGCGGACATCTCCGTACTTCCCCGCCCGCTCCGCCGCAGTGACTCCCACCAACCTGTTCAGCGCCTCCTCGCTCATCGGCTGGTGCGTGCCCAGCGCCACCAGGTAATCCAGCGCAGCGACCCTTCCCCCCAACAGTTCATGGAACAGTCGGAAGAAGAGGGGAATCGGCGCGGTGCGGGTGTGGTCGGGGATGATGACCAGCACCTGCCTATTCCTCAAGTCGAGCTCACCCAGTGCCTGGGCTATCAGCTCACGGACTTGATCCTCTGAGAGAAAACCTTCTTCGTAGCCTTTTCCGATAACCATGATCTCGCATCCCAATTGCTTCTGTCAGTTTCGAGCTCCCGCCTCATGTACTCAATGTACGACCTCAAGTTCTCCGCATAGAACTTTTTTCTCAGGCTGGGCTGATGTGGAAATGGAAACAGTTGACGGGCCAGCCTGTTTTCGGCAGGAGCAACGCATCGAAAGTCCACTGGAGGATTCGTCTGCCAATCTCGTCGGTATCCCCAGTAATATCTCACCTGTGCACTAATACTACAACCGCATTTGTGTCATTGGCGCTTTTGAGCTAAGATACTTTCG